>NZ_JBHXTG010000141.1:0-9188 GCF_042677465.1 Kitasatospora sp. NPDC127111 | reverse complement strand
CTCGGGGGACGATATTTGTGAAAACCAGCCCCGCCCTGTTCCACGTGGAACAGGGCCCGGCCCCGGCCGTTCGTCGTCGTGCCCGCGGCTCAGTCGCGGCGGTGGCGTCCGCCGCCGGCCTGGACGGCCTCGGCGTCCGCGGTGCCGGCGCCGGCCCCGCCCGCCTTCTTCTTCCTGCGCTCGCGCAGCACCTCGACCAGGATCGGCGAGACCGACAGCAGCACGATCATCAGCATCGCCGGGATCAGGTACTTGTCGATCACCGGCGCCATCGCGTCACCGAAGAAGTAGCCGATCAGCAGCATCGACTCGGTCCACAGCACACCGCCGATCACGTTCCACAGGAAGAAGGTCCGGGCCGGCATCTCCAGGGTGCCCGCGACCGGGTTCAGGAAGGTGCGGACGATCGGGATGAAACGGGCCATGACCACGGCCTTGCCGGGCCCGAACTTGTTGAAGTACTCCTCGGCCTTCAGCACGTACTCGCGGCGGAAGATCTTCGACTCGGGCTTGTCGAACATCTTCGGCCCGACCTTCACCCCGATCAGGTGGCCGAGCTGGGCGCCGACGATGGCGGCCAGCGGGGCCCCGATCAACAGGGCGGCGATCGGCAGCTTCGTGCCCTCGCCGAGCACCGACGAGGCGGCGTTCGACGCGGCGACGCCCGCGATGATCAGCAGGGAGTCGCCCGGGAAGAAGAACCCGACCAGGAGGCCGGTCTCCGCGAAGATGATCGCGATCAGCCCGATGGCACCGAGGGACGAGATCAGTGATTTGGCGTCGAGCAGGTTGACGGCCAGCTGGTTGTAGTCCACGGCCGCAGGATAGCGGGCCCGTCTTTACCAGAGCTTCGCCCCGGTGACCGAGAGGGCCCTCATCCTTTCGTAGCACCGCGTGACGCACCTCGTGGCCCCGGGTGGCGCACCTCGTAGCACCAGGTGGCACACCCGGCCCCGGCGTCCCGACTGGCGGGCCGCATGCTGACCAGGAAGCGCGAGTCTGGGAAGATGACACCGGCGTCCGAGGCCGCGGTCGCAAACACCCTCGTTGTCGTGCCGCGGTGGCCGCCTCGAACCTTGGTACCGGAGAGCCGCACCGCAGAGCCGCGCTCCGGCCCCGCCGGTACCCCGGAGTCGTACCGAAGGCGTACACAGCGTCGGACAGCACCGTCCGTACGCCGCAACCCGACAGGAGCGGATCGCATGCCCATCGCAACTCCCGAGGTCTACAACGAGATGCTGGACCGGGCCAAGGCGGGCAAGTTCGCCTACCCGGCCATCAACGTCACCTCGTCGCAGACCCTGCACGCCGCCCTGCGCGGCTTCGCCGAGGCCGAGAGCGACGGCATCATCCAGATCTCGACCGGTGGTGCGGAGTTCCTGGGCGGCCAGCACAACAAGGACATGGTGACCGGCGCCGTCGCCCTCGCCGAGTTCGCGCACATCGTCGCCGCGAAGTACGACGTCACCGTCGCGCTGCACACCGACCACTGCCCGAAGGACAAGCTGGACGGCTACGTCCGCCCGCTGCTGGCGATCTCCGCCGAGCGCGTGGCCAAGGGCCGGAACCCGCTGTTCCAGTCGCACATGTGGGACGGCTCGGCCGAGACCCTGAACGACAACCTGGCCATCGCCGAGGAGCTGCTGGCCCAGGCCCGCGCCGCCAAGATCATCCTTGAGGTCGAGATCACCCCGACCGGTGGCGAGGAGGACGGCGTCTCGCACGAGATCAACGACGAGCTGTACACCACCGTCAACGACGCCGTCCGCACCGCCGAGGCCCTGGGCCTGGGCGAGAAGGGCCGCTACCTGCTGGCCGCCTCGTTCGGCAACGTGCACGGCGTCTACAAGCCGGGCAACGTCGTCCTGAAGCCGGAGCTGCTGCGCGAGCTGCAGGACGCGATCGGCAAGCAGTACGGCAAGACCGACCCGTTCGACTTCGTCTTCCACGGCGGCTCGGGCTCCACCGCCGAGGAGATCGCCACCGCGCTGGAGAACGGCGTCGTGAAGATGAACCTCGACACCGACACCCAGTA
Organism: Kitasatospora sp. NPDC127111; assembly: GCF_042677465.1. NCBI lineage: Bacteria > Bacillati > Actinomycetota > Actinomycetes > Kitasatosporales > Streptomycetaceae > Kitasatospora > Kitasatospora sp. NPDC127111. The sequence continues at coordinate 7,153 of NZ_JBHXTG010000141.1, read as the reverse complement.
CGCCTTCACCCGCCCGGTCGCCGGCCACATGTTCCAGAACTACGACGGGGTCCTGAAGGTCGACGGCGAGGTCGGCAAGAAGAACACCTACGACCCGCGCACCTGGGGCAAGCTCGCCGAGGCCGGCATGGCCGGCCGCGTGGCCGAGGCCGCCCAGCAGCTGCGTTCGGCCGGCAACCGCCTGAAGTAAGCCCCCTCGTCCGAAGAGGCAGGCTCTGCCGTCATGCCCCTCAGTGGTTCACTGGGGGGCATGACCACTGACCGAAACCCCTTCGAGGGCCAGAACCTCCTCGGAGGTCCCGCCCCGACGAAGCTGCCCGCCGAGCCCGCTCCGCTGGAGCTGCTGGCCGGCGGTGCCTCCCCGGCCGAGGTCGCGGCGAAGTACCCGACCTCCTCGCTCGCCTGGGCCCAGCTCGCCGACGACGCCTTCGCCGCCGGCCGCACCGTCGAGTCCTACGCGTACGCCCGCACCGGGTACCACCGCGGGCTGGACGCGCTGCGCCGGGCCGGCTGGAAGGGCCACGGCCCGGTGCCGTGGGAGCACGAGCCGAACCGCGGCTTCCTGCGGGCGCTGCACGCGCTCGGCCGGGCCGCCGCCGCGATCGAGGAGAAGGAGGAGGCGGAGCGCTGCGCCCAGTTCCTCCGGGACAGCTCGCCGACCGCCGCCGCCACCCTGAGCTGACCCGCCCCCTCCCGCCGCCCCCGTACTGCCCCGCCCGGGCAGCGGGGGCGGTTCCCGTTCGCGCTGCATACCCGGTATGTGGACAGTCACCCCGTCGCCGTGCCAGGGTGGTCGGGCGAGGGGGACGCACACGACTGTTCGAAGGCTCCGCGACCCCACCGGTCAGACAGGAAGCCTCACCGTGCCCGCAGCCCGACCCGACCAGCGCGGCTCCCGCGCGCGCAGCTCCCGCGGTTCCGGAACCGGTGCTCCACGCGGCACCGGCCCCCGTGCCACCGCGCCGCGGGCACGCGGCGGCCGGAGCGAGGGCGGCCGGGGCGCGGGCGCTCGGGCGGGCAGCCGGCGGAGGCGCCGCCAGCGCCGCGGGCTCGGGCCCGGCATGATCACCGCGCTGGTCGCGGCGGTGGCGATACTCGGCGGCACGCTCTTCGTGCTGAACCGCCCCGAGGCCCTGCCCGGCGGCGGACGGACCGCCCAGGGGCGGGTCGCCCCCTCCGACGGCGGCACTCCGGCCGCACCCGCCGCGGTACCGACGCCGTCCCCCACCAGGACGCCCACCCCGCCGCCCGCACCGGAGCCCAGCGCCCCCGAGCCGAGCGCCCCCGACCCGGGCCCCGGCAAGGGCTCGGGCAGCTTCACCGTCGCCCCCGGCGCGGCCGCGCCCGTCGGCAAGGGCCCCGTCCGCCGCTACCGGGTCGAGGTCGAGGACGGCATCGGGATCGACCCGGCGGCGGCCGCCGCCCAGATTCAGGGCATCCTGGCCGACAAGCGGGGCTGGACCAACGACCGCAGGAACGGCTTCCAGCTGGTGGCGAGCGGCGCGTACGACTTCACCGTGAAGATCGCCTCGCCGGGCACCGTCGACCGGATCTGCGGCGCGTCCGGCCTCGACACCCACGGCGAGGTGAACTGCAACGTCGGCAACCAGGTGCTGGTCAACGTCAAGCGCTGGAACACCGGATCACCGCAGTTCAGCGGCCCGATCGACGAGTACCGGGCGCTGATCGTCAACCACGAGGTCGGACACCGGATCGGCCACGGCCACGAGACCTGCCCGGGCAAGGGCAAGCCCGCGCCCGCGATGATGCAGCAGATCTACGGGCTCAAGGGCTGCGAGCCCAACGCCTGGCCGTACACGGCGGACGGCACCTACCTCGGCGGCCCCTCGGTGCCGTAGACCGGCCCGGCGGACCGGCCCCCGGCCGCCGCTCCGGCCGTCAGCCCAGCAGCGGCAGGTACTCCCGCAGGTCGCTCCGCTCCCCGCTGGCCGAGACGGCGGCGGCCTCCACCGCGGCCGCCCAGCCGGTCCGGCCGGTGGCCAGCCGGATCCAGGTCAGCGGGTCGGTCTCGACCACGTTCGGCGGAGTGCCCCGGGTGTGCTTGGGGCCCGCCACGGCCTGCACCACCGCGTACGGCGGCACCCGCAGCTCGACCGCGCCGCCGGGGGCCCGGTCGGCCAGCGCGTCGGCCAGCAGCCGGGTGACGGCGGCGAGGGCCTGGCGGTCGTGCGGGAAGGCGCCCAGGCCCACCGCGTCGGCCAGGTCGTCGGCGTGCACGACCGTCTCCACCAGCCGGGTCACCAGCATGTCGGTGAGCAGCATCGAGCCGAACCTGATCTCGAACCGGCGGCCCGGGTCGTACGTGTCGGCCCCGGCCACGGTGCGCACCAGTCTGGCCGTGGCCTCCCGGAACGCCTCCGCCACCGAGGCCGGGCCGCCGCCGAACTCGGTCGCGGCCTTCGACCGCGCCTGCTCGTCGAGCAGCGGCGCGACCGTGCCCACCGCGGCCACCCACCCGAGCAGGTCGAGCGGCGGCCGGCCCTCCAGCGGGTCGTCGAGGTGCGCGGGCACCCAGTCGATCTGGACGGCGAGGTGGGCGATCAGCTCACGCACCGTCCACTCCCCCAGCCGCGTGGGCCGGGCGAGCAGTTCCCCGGCGTCCGGGCGGGCGCAGAGCTCGTCGACGGTGTCGCGCAGCGCGGCGGCCTGCCCCGCCAACGCGGCGCGGACCTTCCCCGGCTGGTACGTACGGGACTTGGGAGGCATGCGCCCCAACATACGCCGAGGGGCGGACGGTTCGGTCAACCGTCCGCCCCGCAGGGGCGTTGCTCGCCCGCTCGCCGAGCTCGGGCTCGGGCTCGGGCTCGGGGCCCGTCAGGCGAGCAGGGCCTCGATGACGCCGGTGTGGGCGTCCTTCAGCTCGGCCAGCGAGACCGTGAACTGACCCTGGACGTCCAGGACGTCACCGTCGACCACACCGATCCGGGTGGCCGGCAGGCCGCGGGCGGTGCACATGTCGTTGAACCGGAGCTCCTCGCTGCGCGGCACCGCGACGACCGCGCGGCCCGCCGACTCGGAGAACAGGAACACGAACGGGTCCATGCCCTCGGGCACGATGATCCGCGCGCCGTGGCCGCCCTTGAGGCAGCTCTCCACCAGCGCCTGGCCCAGGCCGCCGTCGGAGAGGTCGTGCGCGGCGTCGACCATGCCGTCGCGCGAGGCGGCGATCAGGATCTCGCCGAGCAGCTTCTCGCGGTCCAGGTCGACCTTCGGCGGCAGACCGCCGAGGTGGTCGTGGACCACCTGCGACCAGGCCGAGCCGCCGAGCTCGTCCTCGGTGTCACCGAGCAGGTAGAGCAGCTGGCCCTCCTCGGCGAAGCCGATCGGGGTGCGCCGGGTGACGTCGTCGATGACGCCGAGCACCGCGACCACGGGGGTCGGGTGGATGGCGACCTCGCCGGTCTGGTTGTACAGCGAGACGTTGCCGCCGGTGACCGGGGTGCCGAGCGCCAGGCAGGCGTCGGCCAGACCGCGGGTCGCCTCGGCGAACTGCCACATCACGTCCGGGTCCTCGGGGGAGCCGAAGTTGAGGCAGTCGGAGACGGCGAGCGGCTTGGCGCCGCCGGCCGCGACGTTGCGGTACGCCTCGGCCAGGGCCAGCTGGGCACCGGTGTACGGGTCCAGCTTGGCGTAGCGGCCGTTGCCGTCGGTGGCGACCGAGACGCCGAGGTTGGTCTCCTCGTCGATCCGGATCATGCCCGAGTCCTCGGGGGTGGCCAGCACGGTGTTGCCGATGACGAACCGGTCGTACTGGTCGGTGATCCAGGACTTGGAGGCCTGGTTCGGCGAGCCGGCGACCTTGAGCAGGTCGGCCTTCAGGCCCTCGCCGGTGGTCGGGCGGGCCAGCCGCTCGGCGCTCGGGGCGTCGGCCTGCAGCGCGTCCTGCCAGCTCGGACGGGCGTACGGGCGGTGGTAGGTCGGGCCCTCGTGGGCGACGGTGCGCGGCGGCACGTCGACCACCAGCTCGCCGTGCCAGAAGATCTCCAGCCGCTCGCCGTCGGTCACCTCACCGATGACGTTGGCGATGACGTCCCACTTCTCGCAGATCTCCAGGAAGCGGGCGACCTTGTCGGGCTCGACGATGGCGCACATGCGCTCCTGCGACTCGCTCATGAGGATCTCCTCCGGCGAGAGCGTGGTGTCGCGCAGGTGCACGGTGTCGAGGTCGATCCGCATGCCGCCGGAACCGGCCGAGGCCAGCTCGCTGGTGGCGCAGGACAGACCGGCGCCGCCGAGGTCCTGGATGCCCTTGACGAGCTTCTCCCGGAAGATCTCCAGGGTGCACTCGATCAGGAGCTTCTCCTGGAACGGGTCGCCGACCTGGACCGCCGGGCGCTTGGTCGGCTTGCTGTCGTCGAAGGTCTCGGAGGCCAGCACCGAGACGCCGCCGATGCCGTCGCCGCCGGTGCGGGCGCCGTACAGGATGACCTTGTTGCCGGCGCCGGACGCCTGCGCGAGGTGGATGTCCTCGTGCTTCATCACGCCCACGCAGAGCGCGTTGACCAGCGGGTTGCCCTGGTAGCAGGAGTCGAAGACGACCTCGCCGCCGATGTTCGGCAGGCCCAGGCAGTTGCCGTAGCCGCCGATGCCCGCGACGATCCCGGGCAGCACGCGCCGGGTGTCCGGGTGGTCGGCCGCGCCGAACCGCAGCGGGTCCATCACGGCGACCGGGCGGGCGCCCATCGCCAGGATGTCGCGCACGATGCCGCCGATGCCGGTGGCCGCGCCCTGGTAGGGCTCGATGTACGACGGGTGGTTGTGCGACTCGACCTTGAAGGTGACCGCGTAGCCCTGGCCGACGTCGACCACACCGGCGTTCTCGCCGATGCCGACGAGCATCGCGTCGCTCTGCGGCTTCTTCTCGCTGAACTGCTTCAGGTGGACCTTGGAGCTCTTGTACGAGCAGTGCTCCGACCACATGACGGAGTACATCGCGAGCTCGGCGCCGGTGGGACGGCGGCCGAGGATCTCCCGGATGCGCGCGTACTCGTCCTCCTTGAGGCCGAGTTCGGCCCAGGGCTGGGCGGCGTCCGGGGTCTGCTCGGCGTTCTTGACGGTGTCGAGGCTCATCAGGCGTTCACCAGCTGCTTCAGTACGGAAGTGAAGAAGCCCAGACCGTCGGTGCCACCGGTACCGACGAGCGGCTCGACCGCGTGTTCCGGGTGCGGCATCAGGCCGACGACGTTCCCGGCGGCGTTGGTGATGCCGGCGATGTCGTTGATCGAGCCGTTGGGGTTGACGTCGAGGTACCGGAAAACCACCCGGCCCTCGGCCTCCAGCTCGTCGATGGTGCGCGCGTCCGCGGTGTAGCGGCCGTCCATGTTCTTCAGCGGGATGTAAATCTCCTGCCCCGCCTCGTAATCGGCGGTCCAGGCGGTGCCCGCATTCTCCACCCGCAGCTTCTGTTCGCGGCAGATGAAGTGCAGGTGGTTGTTGCGGAGCATGGCCCCGGGCAGCAGGTGGGACTCGGTCAGCACCTGGAAGCCGTTGCAGATGCCGAGGACCGGCATTCCCAGCTTCGCCTGCTCGATGATGCTCTCCATCACCGGCGAGAAGCGCGAGATGGCGCCCGCGCGCAGATAGTCGCCGTAACTGAATCCGCCCGGCAGGACGACCGCGTCGACCTGGTGGAGATCCTTGTCACGGTGCCAGAGGGCGACCGGCTCGGCGCCGGCGAGGCGGACCGCGCGCTGGGCGTCACGGTCGTCGAGCGAGCCGGGGAAAGTGACGACGCCGACGCGGGTGGTCACTTGCCCTCCTCCTCGATGCGGACGGTGAAGTCCTCGATCACGGTGTTGGCGAGAAAGGTCTCGGCGGCTTCGCGGATACGGGCGAGCGCGGCGTCATCGACCGGACCCTCCAGCTCCAGCTCGAAACGCTTGCCCTGGCGGACGTCGGCGATCCCGGTGAATCCGAGACGGGGCAGTGCACGCTGCACCGCCTGTCCCTGGGGGTCGAGGATCTCCGGCTTGAGCATGACGTCGACTACGACGCGTGCCACTGGCACTCCCGGTGGTGTCTTCGTGAGGCGGGGGAACTCCAGACTACCGGGGGTTTCGGGCTGGATTGCTGGCCGGGGAGGGCGACGCGCGTAGACCCGAGACCCTTACGCGGCAAGGGTTCCGGGGCCCCGGACCGGCCCGGCGGGCACCCGATTTCCCCGGATTCGGCGCCCCGAAGGAGAACGGCCGAAGAGCACCCGAATACCGGCACTCCGGGACAGATCGGCCAGTCGGGAGCGCCGGTATCCGGTACTCCGGCGAAGACACGTGAATATCCGGAAAAGAAAGCCGGACTCTTCGATTTCGACCCGCTTCGGGTGCAGAATAGGGCCACCTGCCGCGGCAAGTGCTGCGTATCCGGCACGCCATCAGGCCTGCCCGTGTGCGCTTGCGCGTGTGGTGCACAGCAGGCCACGGGAGCGCACCCCGCGCCCTTCGGCCGAATTGCCCGAGAGGATTGACACCCATGGCTCAGCGTGTAGTCGTCACGCTCTCCGACGACCTGGACGGCGGCGCCGCCGCGGAAACCGTCCACTTCGGCGTCGACGGGAAGTCCTACGAGATCGACCTGTCCCTGGACAATGCGGAAAAGCTGCGGGAGGCGCTCGCCCCGTTCGTCGCGGCCGGCCGTCGCCAGAGCCGCACCGGAAAGTCCTTCCGCCGCACCGCGCTCACCCCGGACCCGGCCGCCGTGCGCGCCTGGGCCCAGTCGCGGGGCATGGAGCTGCCCGCCCGGGGCCGCATCCCCAAGCACGTGTACGAGGCGTTCGCCGAGGCGAACTGACCGTCGCCGGACCGCCGCGGGGCCCGGTCGTCCCACCTGCACCGAAAGGGTGGGGCGACCACCCCGACGGATGCTGTAGAGTATTCCTCGTCGCCGCAACGGAGAGATCCGAAGAGGCGGCCGGTGCCCCACCAGGCACCGTGCGGACGTGGCTCAGTTGGTAGAGCATCACCTTGCCAAGGTGAGGGTCGCGAGTTCGAATCTCGTCGTCCGCTCGCAGTGCGCGAGCACAGCACAACTCAATATCTTGACCTGCGGACGTGGCTCAGTTGGTAGAGCATCACCTTGCCAAGGTGAGGGTCGCGAGTTCGAATCTCGTCGTCCGCTCCAGCACGAAGGGCCCTCT
>NZ_JBHXTG010000140.1:0-9246 GCF_042677465.1 Kitasatospora sp. NPDC127111 | reverse complement strand
TCTTCGGTCGTCACAACCCGATGCTGGACACCCTCCCTGCATGTCCGAAGCAGAACCGGCAAACCCAGCCGACTTCGGAACTACTCGTCTAGGGCTCGGGCTCCGGCTTCGGTACGGGCTCGGGCTCCGGCTTCGGTACGGGCTCGGGGGGCGTCGGCCTGCCCGGGCGGCGTGCCCGGCCACGCGCCCGGCGGTACGCCGCGCGCGTGAGGCGCGGGGCCTCGCCGGCCTGGCCGGCCGCTCCGCCGGAGCCCGACCAGCGCACTTTCCGCCGCTCGTACGGCAGTTCACTCCGAAGTTGTCAGACTGTCCGTCAATTGCCTTGGCATGACCGCTTCCCGTGGTACCTACCGCCTGGTATCACATCTGTGACGCACGTCACTCGTTGGAGGTGTCATGCTGCGCCCCACCCGCTCCATGTCCGTGGCCGCCCTCGCGGCCCTCCTGACCCTGACCACCCTCTTCACCGCCTCGTCCGCGCATGCGGCCGGTGTCAACTACGCCGCCCTCGGCGACTCCTACGCCTCCGGCGTCGGCGCCGGCAGCTACATGAGCGAGAGCGGCAGTTGCAAGCGGAGCACCAACGCGTACCCCTACCTCTGGAAGAACGCGCACGCCCCGTCGTCCTTCTCCTTCGTCGCCTGCTCCGGTGCGAGAACCGGTGACGTGCTCAACAACCAGCTCTCGGTGCTGAACTCCGGCACCACGCTGGTCTCCATCAGCATCGGCGGCAACGACGCGGGCTTCGCCAGCACCATGCAGACCTGCGTGCTGGACTCCGAGAGCGCCTGCCTCAACGCCGTCGCCACCGCGAAGAACTACGCCACCACCACCCTGCCCGGCCAGCTCGACCAGGTGTACGCGGCGATCCACGCCAAGGCCCCCAACGCCCGCGTGGTCGTGCTGGGCTACCCCCACCTCTACAAGGTCGGAGGCAGCTGCATCTTCGGCATCGGCGACACCAAGCGCGCGGCCATCAACAGCGCCGCCGACGTCCTGGACGGCGTCATCGCCAAGCGTGCCGCCAATGCGGGCTTCGCCTTCGGTGACGTCCGCGGCATCTTCACCGAGCACGAGATCTGCGGCTCCAGCACCACCTGGCTGCACAGCACCACCCTGCCCGTCGACGAGAGCTACCACCCGAAGGCCTCCGGCCACTCGGGCGGCTACCTCCCGGTGTTCTCCGCGCAGGCGTAACCCCGTCGAGCCGGCTCACGGGGGTCGGTTCGAGCGGCCGCCGGCCCCCCACCGCGAAGGCGGTAGGGGATCGGCGGGCTCGCCGGCCTACCGCCGCGGCGGGAACGGGATGTCCGCGAGCACCGGCAGCAGTTCCCGCTCCTCGTAGGCGAGATGGGCCTCCAGCTCGGCCGACAGCCGAGCCAGCTCGGCCCGGAACCGTTCGGGCTCGGCGACCGCGATGCCGGCGAGCAGCCCCACCAGCTCGTCCTTGAGCCGGCCGATCGAGCGGTGCTGCTCGCCCAGCCGGTCGAGCGCCTCCCGCAGGTGCGGGTGGCTGCTCGTCAGGGCCGGGAAGATTGCGGCGTCCTCGCCGGCGTGATGGTGGGTCAGCCCCTCGCAGAGCGCGAGGCAGTGCTGCCGGATCTGCAGACCGAGGCCCGGCGGCCGGCCGTCCCCGGCCGGACCGGCGGCGAAGTGCGCCTCGGTCTCCGCCCGGACGTGCCGCAGCTGGGACCGCAGCCAGGTGTGCGCCTCCAGCAGCTTGTCCGCGAGGCTGGTCACTTCGCGCCGCCCGGTCTCGGGCCGCTCCAGCACCACCACCGGCAGCCGGCGGGTGGTGTGGGCCTGGTAGTCACCGTAGCCGGGGGCGGCGCGCACCACCGCCTCGAACAGCCGGTCCCGCCGGGCACCCTCGGCCGGCACCGCGACCGCCTGGAACACCTCCGTTCCGAGCTCCACCCGCACCACCGGCCGGGCGAGCAGATTGCGGTACCACTGCGGATGGTCCGGTGCCCCGGCCGCCGAGGCGACCACCAGCAGCAGGCCCTCCGCCCGCACGTAGCCGAGCGGCACGGTGTGGTCGCGCCCGGACCGGGCGCCGGCGGTGGTCAGCAGGAGCAGGTCCCCGCCCGCGAACGGGCCGCCGACCCGTCCGGCGTTGGCGCGGAACTCGTCAATGATCGTTTGATTGAAGGACATGGGCATACGCCTGTGGATTCTCCGGACACGGGGGAGCGGAGGCCGCGGCGGCGCACCGGTTCTGGCGCGGCAGGCATCAGGACGAAGCGAGCGCGCGGGCACCGCCGCGGCCGCTGACGTCAGAAAAGGGGAGCGGAGTAGGTACTCATCGCGCATCGTCCCTCGGTGAAGGTGCCCGCTCGGCTGCCGGCCGGCCCACTGCTCTTTGGCCGACGCCGCGCTGCACGCCTCACATGACAGCACCCGTCCGCCTCGCCTGTCAACGACCAAGATCGCCGGGGAACCGGTGGCGGCCCGTGCGGGGGTGACGAATGGCCACGTCATGGAACGCATCGTGGGCCTGGACGGCGCGGCCGCCGAGCCGACCGCCCGGCGAGAAGCCGGTGGCGGGCCGCCGGGCTGACGGCCGGTCCGGTCACCTGGCGGGACGGGCTCGCCCGGTGGCCGCAGCCGCGAGACGGACCGGGCCCGGGTGGCGGACCCGGAGTTGGCCGGCCTCCAACTCGACGTCGGCGCCGGGGGCGAGGCCGGCCGTGGGCGTCGGACGTCCTGCGGGGCCGGTCCGCCGGTCCCCCTCTGGGAACGGCGGACCGGCTCCGGGTGGGTCAGCGCAGGTAGGAGGCCAGGCCGGCGGGCCTGAGGCCGGCCGCGTCGGCGGCGGCGAGCGCGCGCTGGAGGTCGGCGGCGAGGGTGTCGGTCCAGTGCATCAGCACGACGTCGCCGGGTGACAGGGTGCCCTCGTGCCAGACGTTGGAGGCGCCCCAGCTGAAGTCGGCGTCCGCCGTGAGGACGGTGCGGATGCCGCAGTTGGCGGCGGCCTGCAGGGTGTCGGCGTTCCAGGCGAAGTACGGCGGGCGGAAGACGACCGGGGCGGTGCCGAAGATCCGGGTCAGCGAGTCCCGCGCGTCGCAGATCTCGACCTGCTGCTCGGCCGGGGAGAGCTTGGTCAGGTCGGCGTGGGAGACGCTGTGGTCCTGGACGGACGAGCCGGGGGCGGCGGTGACGCGCCGGAAGAAGTCGGGGTCGGCGGCGGCCGGCATCGGCAGCGGGAAGGCGGTGATCGGCAGCCGGTGGTCGGTGATGAACCGCTCCGCCTCGGGGGTGCGCTGCCAGCCGTCGTCCACGGTGAAGAAGACCACCTTGTCGCTGGTGGCCACCGAACCGGAGGCCGTGGCGGGGGCGGGCGCCGGGCCGTCCACCCGGACGTCGTCGACGGCGAACGGGCCCTGCTGGTACCAGCCGTGGACGTACAGCCGGACGGTGCGGGCGGCCGGGCCGGTGGTGAACCGGGTGGTCAGCTGCTGCCAGCCGCCGTTGGTGGTCGCGGTCCAGGCGGGGGCGACGTCGCGACCGGTCCCGGTGGCGCCCAGGTGGACGTACGCGCCGCGGACCCAGGCCGAGGCGGTGTAGGTGGTGTTGGGCTGGACGGAGACGGTCTGGGCGCACTCGCCGTTGGAGTCGTCGTTCGCCGGGGTGACGGCGAGGGCGGATCCGCCGGAGTGCGGGGCGGCGGTGGTGACGCCCGCCTCGGCGGGGCCCCCGGTGCAGCGCCAGCCGGGGACGCTGCCCCAGTCGGCCAGCGAGGAGGCGGGGATCTCGAAGCCGGGGTTCGTGGCCAGGTTGACGGTGTTCGCGGTGGACGCGGCGGGTGCGGTGCTCGCAGCGGAGGCGGAGGCGGAGGCGGAGGCGGACGCCGGGGCGGCGAGGCCGCCGATGGCGAGCAGCGCGGCGGCGGCCGGCGCGAGCAGGCGGGCGGGCGCGAGCAGGCGTGAGGACATGGGCAGGCGTGAGGACATGGGCAGGCGTGAGGACATGGGCAACTGAGGACTCCTGCGTGGGGGGCCGTGGGGGCCGCGGTAGCCGTAGGGAGAACGAGGGAAACACGCCCGTGGGGAGGGCGGGTGGAACGGGTGGAGCGCTCCCCGAGGGGCGGGAGCCGTTGGCGTGCCGCACTCAGACCGTGGCAGAACAATGGACTGGACCACTGGGATCGTCAAGGGATGTCGGCGGATGACCGGTTCGCCGTCCGGCGGGCATCGGGCCGTCCCCGCCCGGGACGAGACGCACCATCAGGGCGCGTACAGCTCCTCGATGTCCTGCGCGTAGTACTCCGTGATCGCGGACCGCCGCAGCTTGAGCGAGGGCGTGAGGAGACCCTGGTCCATGCCGAACTCCCGTGGCAGCAGCCGGAACGCGCGGATCGACTCGGCCCGGGACACGGCGGTGTTGGCGGCCGCGACCGCGCGCTGGATCTCGGCGTGCAGCTCCTCGTCGCCGAGCACCGCCCAGGGGTCCGACTGCTCGCGCCCGTGCGTCTTCAGCCAGTGCGCCAGCGCCGGCGGGTCCAGGGTGATCAGCGCGGCCACGTACGGGCGGTCGTCGCCGACCACCAGGCACTGGGAGACCAGCGGATGCGTCCGGACCCGCTCCTCCAGGGCCCCCGGGACGAGGTTCTTGCCGCTGCTGGTGACGATCAGGTCCTTCTTGCGGCCGGTGATGGTGAGGTAGCCGTCCTCGTCCAGGCTGCCGAGGTCGCCGGTGCCGAACCAGCCGTCGTACAGCGCCTCGGCGGTGCAGCGCGGGTGGTTGAGGTAGCCGCCGAAGACGCCCTGGCCGCGCACCCAGACCTCGCCGTCGTCGGCGATGGCCACCGTGGCGCCGGGCACCGGCCGGCCGACCGTGCCGATCTTCTGCCGCCCGGCGGGGTTCGCGGTGATCGCGGCGGAGGTCTCGGTGAGGCCGTAGCCCTCGTACAGCTGAAGGCCGAGGCCGGCGAAGAAGAGCCCGAGCTCCCGGTTGAGCGACGAGCCGCCGCACATCACCCCGCGCACCCGGCCGCCGAGTACCGCCCGCAGCCGCGGGTAGACGGTCCGCTCGTACGTCAGGTGGCGCAGCCGCAGCCGGGGGCCCGGCCCGGGGCCGTGGCCGAGCGCGCGCTGTTCGCGGGCGGCGGCCCACTCGACCGCCACCTGCCGGGCCTGTTCGAAGAGTTCGCCGCGCCCGGCCTCCTCGGCGGCCCGCCGGGCGGCCTGGAAGATCTTGTCGAAGACGTACGGGACGACGTGCAGGAAGGTCGGCCGGTAGGAGGCCAGTGCGGGCAGCAGCGCCTCGGTGGAGACCTCCGGGATGTGCCCGATCCGGAAGCCGCCGCGGACCGCCGCGACCTGCACCATCCGGCCGTAGACGTGCGCGAGCGGCAGGAACAGCAGGGTGGAGGGCTGGCCGCCGCCGGTGTCCCGGAAGACGTCGCCCCAGCCGTCGAGCAGGGCGTCGGCCGCGGCGGCCAGGTTGGCGTGGGTGAGCAGGCAGCCCTTGGGCCGGCCGGTGGTGCCCGAGGTGTAGACGACGGTGGCGACGTTCTGCGCCGCGACGCCGAGCCGCTGGCGGTGGACGAGCGAGTCCGGCACCCCGCGGCCGTCCTCGGTGATCGCGGCGACGCAGCCCCGGTCGAGCTGCCAGATCCCGGTGAGGTCCGGCAGCGCGTCGCAGACCGCGCCGACCGTCATGGCGTGGTCCTCGTCCTCGACCAGGCAGGCCACCGCCTGGGTCTCGGCGAGGATCCAGCGGACCTGTTCGGGGGCCGCCGTCGGGTAGACCGGGACGGGGATCGCGCCGATCGACCAGAGTGCGTAGTCGAACAACGTCCACTCGTAGCGGGTGCGGGACATCAGGGCGACCCGGTCGCCGTAGCGGACGCCGCGGGTGAGCAGGCCCTTGGCGAGCGCCAGTACCTCGTCCCGGAAGGCGGCGGCGGTGACCTCGTGCCACTGCTCGCCGGAGTCGTCCCGGCGGGCCAGCTGGACCAGGCCGGGGGTGCGCTCGGCGGTGTCGTAGAGCGAGTCGGCCAGCCCGCCGCTGGCCGGAGGGCCGGCCGGGGCGGGGGAGCTGAACTCGCGCACCTTGCCCCCGATCCCCCGTTGCGGCTCCGCCTGCCTGCCGGGCCCGTACGGGTGGCCGGATCGGCGGTGCACGCTGACCGGTCGGGCAGGTGGAGCGAAACTATCGGATTGCTCTGTCACTGCCCAGGGTTGTGACGGTGACGCGACGAGATCGGCACATGCCGGTTGGGGAAGTGCCGTAGCGGGGAGGCGCGGCGCGGGGTGCCGAGCCGGGTGAATCCGGGGCGTCCGGGATGATCCGGACACGATCCGGGGGCGGTTCGGGAGGTGACCGCGCGTGAATCTGACGTGCTCCTGACGTGATCGGGGCGGGTCGCGGGGAGGGCGGGTTCGACCCTCGAACGAATGGTCAGGGCGTAGTAGGCTCTCGCAGACCTGCGGCCGGGGCCCCGGTCGGGCCCGACCGGCCTGCCGACCGTCCGTCCGCCGGACCGCTCCCGACCGAACGCTCCGACCGACCGCTCCGACCCGCTCCGACTACTCGACCCACCCGCTCGAACCGCTCCCCGTCCGCGCCTGGCACTTCCCGACCGAGGACTCCATGCGTCTGCGCAGCAGCTCGATCCGCGCGAAGATCATCGCGCTGCTCCTGGTGCCCATCGTCGCGCTCACCGCCCTGTGGGCCTACGCGACGCTCGCCACCACCGGAGACGTCTGGAGCCAGCTCGAGGTCAGCAGTACGTACAAGGAGTTCGGCACGCCGGTCGACCAGTACGCCTTCGATCTGCAGAACGAGCGCCGCGCCGCCGTCATGCGACTGGCCGACCCGGCCTCGCGGGCCAACCGGGACGCCTTCGAACACGCCCAGGCCGTCACCGACCAGCGGCTCGCCGCACTGCGGCAGAAGAAGGACGAGAGCGGCGGCAAGCTCGACGCCGCGCAGCGCGGCCGCTACGTGCAGATCCTCGCCGCCGCCGACCAGCTCCTCCCGCTGCGCGGCCAGATCAACCGCTCCGCGCTCAACTGGGAGTTCGCGCTCGGCCAGTACAGCGACCTGATCAAGCCCACCTTCGGCTTCCGGTCCGCCTTCGTCGCCCGCCAGAGCGGCCAACTGCCCCGCCAGGGAACGATCCTGATCGAACTGGCCCGCGCCCGCGAGTACCTCGCGCAGGAGGACGCGGCGATGGAGGGGCTGCGCACCGCCCCCGGCCGGCCCACCGCCGAGCAGTACCAGACCGCGCTGGACGCCCTGCACAACCAGCAGGCGCTGTTCACCGTCTACATCGCCGAGCTCGAACCGGCCGACCAGAGCGACTACATCGCCCTGCGCGGCGGCGAGGCCTGGGCGGCGCTGGCCCGGGCCGAGGCGGACTTCGTCGGCGCGGGCGGCCCGGACCGGGTGGTCCAGGCGATCAACGGCGACTCCTGGCGGGAGACGGCCGACCGGGCGCTGGGCGACCTCGCGGCGATCAACTCCCGCCTGGCCGTGACGATCGGCGACCGCGAGCACGCCTACGCGATCGGGCTGCTCTGGCGCGGCGGCATCGCCGGTGCGGTCGGCCTGATCGCCGTCGTGCTGTCGGTGGTCATCTCCTACCGGATCGGCCGCGGCCTGGCCCGCGAGCTGATCGGCCTGCGCAACGCCGCCAACGAGCTGGCCGGCACCCGGCTGCCGTCGGTGATGCTGCGACTGCGCAAGGGCGAGGCCGTGGACGTGGCGGTCGAGGCGCCGGAACTCGAGTTCGGCCCGGCCGAGGTCGGACAGGTCGGCCGGGCGATCAACGCCGTGCAGCGCGCCGCCGTCGAGGCCGCCGTCGAACAGGCCGAGCTGCGCCGCGGCGTCTCCGCCGTCTTCGTCAACCTGGCCCGGCGCAGCCAGGTGCTGCTGCACCGCCAGCTGACCCTGCTGGACACCATGGAGCGCCGCACCGAGGACCCGGCGGAGCTGGAGGACCTCTTCAAGGTCGACCACCTCACCACCCGCATGCGCCGCCACGCCGAGGGCCTGATCATCCTGGCCGGCGGCTCGCCGGGCCGGGCCTGGCGCAAGCCGGTGCGGATGGTGGACGTGGTCCGCGCCGCGGTGGGCGAGGTGGAGGACTACGCCCGGGTCGGCGTCCGGCCGTTCCCGGGCACCGGGCTGCTGGGCAGTGCGGTCGCGGACGTCACCCACCTGGTGGCCGAACTGGTCGAGAACGCCGCGGTGTTCTCCCCGCCCAACACCCAGGTGACCGTCCAGGGCGAGGTCGTGGCGCACGGCTTCGCGCTGGAGATCGACGACCGCGGCCTCGGGCTGAGCGAGCAGGCGCTCGCCGAGATCAACGAACGCCTCGCCGTGGAGCAGGAGTTCGACCTCGCCGACACCGACCGGCTGGGCCTGTTCGTGGTCAGCCGGCTGGCCCGCCGGCACGGCATCCGCGTCCACCTGCGGCCCTCGCCCTACGGGGGGACGACCGCGGTGGTGCTGATCCCGCGTGAGCTGCTGGCGGAGGCGCCGGACGGGCTGCCCGAACCGCCGTCGGGTGCTGCCGGGGCGGGTGCAGGGACCGGGCGGCGTCCGGCGGCCGGGCGGAAGGGCCAGCGCGACCTCGTCGCGGTGCCGTCGCTGGGCGGCCCGGACGGGCCGGACGGCGACGCTCCCGCGGCCGCGGGCCCGGACGTCCGCAAGCCCGGCGGCACCGGGTCCGGTCAGGGCGGGCGCCACCGGGTGACCGGCGGGCCGCGCCCGTCGGCGCCGGAACCCGCCCGCACCCCGGGCGGGCTGCCGCGGCGGTCCCGGACCAAGGGCGGCCCGGTGCTGGTGTCGGCGCCCACCGACGGGACCACCCCGGGCACCGGCCGGCACCGTCGCGAGGACCTGGCCGAGGCGACGCCGACGTCCGCCACGCCCGGCGCCGAGGACACCGCGTCCGCCGGCGCGCCGCCCGCGGGTCCGGCGGTCGCCGGTACGCCGTCCGCCGGTCCGACGGTCGTCGGCGCGCCGCCCGCCGGCCCCGGGGTGCTGCCGCGCCGGGTGCGCCAGGCGAGCCTCGCGCCGCAACTGCGCGAGCGCGCCGTGCAGGACGCCGGGCGGAGCGCCGACGGCAGCGACACCGTGCGGGAGCGCTCGCCGGAGGAGGCGCGGGCCGCCTTCACCTCGTTCCAGCGCGGCTTCACCCGCGGCCGCGGCGCCACCACCCCGCCGGCCGCGCCGCCCGCCGCCGCACCCGCCTGGCTGCCCCCGGACCCGGCCCGCCGGGCCATCGCCCCG
>NZ_JBHXTG010000139.1:0-9303 GCF_042677465.1 Kitasatospora sp. NPDC127111 | reverse complement strand
ACTCCCCATCTACTCTCTTACAACTTATATACATCCCGCCCTAACTGGGCCCACGGCCCCGCGGCAAGTGAATTCCGTGCCCGCGGGCGGCCGGTGCCTCGGCGGGAGGGATTTGCCAGGTGGTGCGCGGCTCAGCAGCCGCCGGCCACCGCCGGAATGATCGAGACGCTCGCGCCGTCCTTGATCTCGGTCGCCAGGCCCTCCGCGAAGCGCACGTCGTCGTCGTTCACGTAGACGTTGACGAAACGGCGCAGCTTGCCGGTGTCGTCGAGGATGCGGGCGGAGATCCCGGCGTGGTTGCGCTCCAGGTCGGCGATGACGTCACCCAGGGTGGCGCCCTCGGCGGCCACCTCGGCGGCGCCGCCGGTGTAGGTGCGCAGGATGGTCGGGATGCGGACGTTGGCGCTCATGGGGGCTTCTCCTTGCGGCGGGGCGGCGGGTGGCCGCGGGTGGGTGGCGGCGAGCGGTGGCGGGGGTCAGGCGGAGGCGAGGCCGGCGTCGCGGAACGAGGCCAGCGTCGGGCGGATGACCGCGGTCATCCCGGCGTCGGAGACCGCGTCCAGGGTCTTCAGGCCGTCACCGGTGTTGATCGCGACGGTCTCCTTGGCCGGGTCCAGCTGACCGGTCTCGACCAGCTTCTTCAGCACGCCGACGGTCACCCCGCCCGCGGTCTCGGCGAAGACGCCCTCGGTGCGGGCCAGCAGCTTGATCGCGGCCACCACCTCGGCGTCGGTCACGTCCTCGACGGCGCCGCCGGTGCGGCGGGCGATGTCCAGCACGTACGGGCCGTCGGCCGGGTTGCCGATCGCCAGCGACTTGGCGATGGTGTCCGGCTTGACCGGCCGGATCACGTCATGGCCGGCCTTGAACGCCGCCGACACCGGCGAGCAGCCCGCGGCCTGGGCGCCGAAGATCCGGTACGGCCGGTCCTCGACCAGACCGAGCTTGATCAGCTCCTGCAGCCCCTTGTCGATCTTCGTCAGCTGCGAGCCCGAGGCGATCGGGATCACGATCTGCTCCGGCAGGCGCCAGCCCAACTGCTCGCAGATCTCGTACGCCAGCGTCTTGGAACCCTCGCCGTAGTACGGGCGGAGGTTGACGTTGACGAAGCCCCAGCCCTCGCCGGCCGGGTCGCCGATCAGCTCCGAGCAGAAGCGGTTCACGTCGTCGTAGTTGCCCTCGATGCCGACCAGCTCACCGCCGTAGACACCGGCCATCACGACCTTGCCCTGCTCCAGGTCGTGCGGGATGAACACGCAGGACTTGAAACCGGCCCGGGCGGCGGCCGCGCCCACCGCGCCGGCCAGGTTGCCGGTCGAGGAGCAGGACAGCGTGGTGAAGCCGAACGCCCGCGCCGCCTCGATCGCGCAGGCCACCACGCGGTCCTTGAACGAGTGCGTCGGGTTGCCCGAGTCGTCCTTGACGTGCAGCTGGGCGGTGAACCCGAGCTCGCGGCCCAGGTTGTCCGCCTTCACCAGCGGGGTCCAGCCGGGGTTCAGGTTGGGCTTCGAGGCGACGTCCGCCGGCACCGGCAGCAGCGGCGCGTAGCGCCAGATCGAGGCCGGACCGGACTCGATCCGCTTGCGCAGCTCCTCCGCGGCCTCGCTGCCGAAGTCGTACGCGATCTCCAGCGGCCCGAAGCACTCCAGGCAGGCGAAGCTCGGACCGAGCGGGAAACGGGTACCGCACTCGCGACAGGACAGGGCGGCGGCGGGGCCGAGGTCAACGGTTGCGGGTGCGACGGTGTCGAAAGCCATGATGGCGGAGGCCTCTCTCCTCATCTTCCCCGTGGCGCGGTCGCGCCACGGGCCGGAATTGGCACCTGTCCCGCCGGGGCCTGGACGACAGCCGCGCGAGAAGGTTGCCGGGACGTCAACGGGCCGTTCCCTCAGTCCCTCTGGATGAGCTCTGTGAAGTTGTGGTCATGCTCAGCGGTGACCCCGGCGTGCGAAGGTCCGACCGCTGTACGAAGACTGTATCCGAAGGCGTCAACCGTGAACGGGACCGTCCGCCACGCGAGATGGCGCGTCCCACCCGTCCCCGGCCCGCCGCCGTCCGGCCCCGAACCCGCCCCGAACCCGACCTCGAACCCGCCGCCCGCACCCCGATCCGAGCCCGGCCCCCACCCGGACCCGAGCCCGAGCCCGAACCCGCCGCCCGAACCCGCCGAGGAGAGACCCGTGCCCGCCGACCCGACACCCGAGCTCCTCCCGCAGGCGGCGTCCTGGCTGCGCCGCCGCTCGTGGAGCGCGGCCGACCGGCCGGTGCGCACCCTGCTGGACGCCAAGCGGGCCGCCGGCCGCGCGGGCACCGTCAGCGTCGTCCTGCCCGCCCTGGACGAGGAGGCCACCGTCGGCGACATCGTCCGCACCATCCGCCGCGAGCTGATGGAACGCCTGCCGCTGGTCGACGAACTCGTCGTGGTCGACTCCGGCTCCGCGGACGACACCGCCGCGGCGGCCGCCGCGGCCGGCGCCCGGGTGGTCCACCGCGACGACATCCTGCCCCGGCTGCCCGCCGCCCCCGGCAAGGGCGAGGTGCTCTGGCGCTCGCTGCTGGTCACCAGCGGCGAGATCGTCTGCTTCGTCGACGCCGACCTGCGCGAGTTCGACCCCGCCTTCGTCTCCGGCATCGTCGGCCCGCTGCTCACCGAACCGGACATCCAGCTGGTCAAGGCCATGTACGACCGACCGCTGGAGACGGACGGGGCGGTCGTGCCCGCGGGCGGCGGCCGGGTCACCGAACTGGTCGCCCGCCCGCTGCTCAACCTGCACTGGCCGGAACTCGCCGGTTTCGTCCAGCCGCTCGGCGGCGAGTACGCGGCCCGCCGCTCCCTGCTCGAACGCCTCCCGTTCCCCACCGGCTACGGCGTGGAGCTGGGCCTGCTGGTCGACGCCCTGGAGACGGCCGGACTGGACGCCCTCGCCCAGGTGGACGTCGGGGTCCGCCACCACCGGCACCAGGACAGCCAGGCGCTCGGCCGGATGGCCGCCACCATCTACCGCACCGCCCTCGAACGGCTCGACCGCACCCACCGGCTCAAGGCGTCCGCCGACCTGGTGCGCCCGCTGCTCACCCAGTTCACCCGCGACCCGCGCGCCCTCCCCCAGCCCCCGGGCGGCGGAACCCCCATCTTCACCCCCCGCACCTACGGGATCACCGCCCTGGAACGGCCCCCGATGCACACCGTCCCCGAGTACGTGACCCGGCACCTCCCCCGCTGAGGGGTTTGCGGCCGCGGACCCACGGCAACATCCCACTCATGGGCGATCTCACGACCGAGCGTTCGAGTCAGACCGGCACCGCCCCCGTCCTGGTGGCCTCCAACCGGGGACCGGTGTCGTTCGGCACGGCGGACGACGGCACGCTGACCCTCCGCCGGGGCGGAGGAGGCCTGGTCTCCGGGCTCTCCGCCATCGACGACCCGGACGCCGTCTGGGTCTGCGCGGCCCTCGGCGACGCCGACCGCAGAGCCGCCCGGGAGGCACCCGACGGGCGGCTCGACCGGGCCGGCCACGACGTCGGCGGGCAGGCCGTCCGGATGCTGGACATAGATCCCGAGACCTTCGCCCGCGCCTACAACGGCGTGGCCAACTCGACCCTCTGGTTCGTCCACCACCTGCTCTACGACACCCCGACCGCACCCGCCTTCGACGCCGGCTTCCGCGCCGAATGGCAGGCCTACACCGCCTACAACACCGCGTTCGCCGAGGCGCTCGCCGCCGAGGCAGCCCGCGGCGCCGCCGTCCTGGTCCAGGACTACCACCTCTCGCTGACCCCGGCCCTGCTCCGCGCCGCCCGGCCCGACCTGCGGATCGGCCACTTCTCGCACACCCCCTGGGCGCCGCCCGAGTACTTCCGGCTGCTGCCCGACGACGTCGCCGAGGCCGTCCTCACCGGCATCCTCGGCGCCGACCGGGCCGGCTTCCTCACCCGCCGCTGGGCCCTGGCGTTCGCCGACTGCTGCGAGCGGCTCCTCGGCGCCACCGTCGACCGCGCCGCGCTCACCGTCACGCACGCCGGCCGCACCACGCGCCTCGGCGTCCACGCGCTCGGCGCCGACGCCGACTTCCTGCGCGAGCGGGCCCACCGCCCGGACGTCGAGGAACGCCTCGCCGCGCTCCGCGCGGCCGTCGGCGACCGGCGCACCGTCGTCCGGGTCGACCGCACCGAGCTGAGCAAGAACATCGTCCGCGGCTTCCAGGCCTACCGGCACCTGCTGCGCACCCGGCCCGAGTGGCGGGACCGGGTGGTGCACATCGCCTTCGCCTACCCGTCCCGGACCGACCTGGCCGAGTACCGCGACTACACCGCCCAGGTCCGGCGGCTCGCCGACGAGATCAACGCCGAGTTCGCCACCCCCGCCTGGCAGCCGCTGATCCTGCACGTCAACGACGACTTCCCGCGCTCGCTGGCCGCCTACCGGCTGGCCGACGTCGCCCTGGTCAACCCGATCCGCGACGGCATGAACCTGGTCGCCAAGGAGGTGCCCGTGGTGTCCGACCGCGGCTGCGCCCTCGTGCTCTCCCGCGAGGCCGGCGCGCACGCCGAACTCGCCGACGACGCGCTGACGGTCAACCCCTACGACGTGATCGCCACCGCCGAGGCCCTGCACACCGCGCTCGGCATGCCGGCCGACGAGCGCGCCGAGCGGACCAAGCGGCTCGCCGCCGCGGCGACCGCGCTCCCGCCCCAGCAGTGGTTCCTCGACCAGCTCGACGCGCTCGACGACCTCGGCTGAGGCCGCGGGCTCACGGGGCCCCGGCGGACCGGCCGAGCTCCGCCGCCAGCCGCTCCAGCAGCGCCGCCACGCCGGCCGGGCCCTCGACCACCAGGTCGGCCCGGTCGGCGAGCTCCTTCACCGGCGCGTCGCCCACCGCGCCGCTGCACACCAGCAGCCCGGCCAGACCGTCCCCGCGCAGCTCCTCCACCGCCGCGAAGGCCGCCACGTCCCCCAGGTCGTCACCCGCGTACAGCACCGTCCGGGCGTCCCGCTCCCCCAGGAAGGAGCGCAGCGCCGCCCCCTTGTCCACCCCCGGCGGCCGCAGCTCCAGCACAAGCCGGCCGGGCTCCACCACCAGCCCGTGCTCCGCGGCCAGCGCCGCCACCGGCGCACGCAGCAGCTCCAGGGCCTGCTCCGGTGCCTCCGTCCGCCGGGTGTGCACCGCCAGCGACCGCCCCTTGTCCTCCACCCACGTCCCCGCCGGCGCCCCGGCCGCGGCCAGCACTCCGTCCAGGTCGGCCCGCGCGGCGGCCACGCCCGGGTGCACCGGCGGTGCCGTGAGCACCCCGGCCTCCCAGCGTTCGGCGCCGTAGTGGCCCAGCACCACCAGGCCGTCGATCCCCTCGAACCCGCCGTACTCGACGGCCAGCCCGGCCGGCCGGCCGGTCACCACCACGACCGACCCCACCCGGGGGGCCAGCGCCCGCAGCGCCCCCGCCACCCCGGGGTGCGCCCGCGCCCGGCTCGGGTCCGCCACGATCGGCGCCAGCGTCCCGTCGAAGTCCAGCGCCACCACCGCCTCGCGCGGCGAGGCGAGGAGCGCCTCCAGCCCCGTGCGCCCGGCTTCCGTCCTCAGCTGCACCGTGTCCTCAAGACCCATGCCGGGACCCATACCCAGCCACCGCCCGCCGACGCACCCGCCCCGCCACCGCACGCCCCCGCCCGGCGCGGCGCCCGCGACCGACGCGCCCGCGGGCGAGCGCCCCGCCCGGCGGAGGCCTCAGCGGGCGGCGCGCCGGGCGGCCCTGACCCTGCGCAGCCGGTTCACCAGCACCGGCGCGTGCGCGAGCGCCTCCGGCCGGTCCAGCAGGGCGTTCAGCAGCTGGTAGTACCGCGTGCTGGAGATCTCCAGCTCCTCCCGGACGGCCCGCTCCTTGGCCCCCGCCGTCCGCCACTGCCGTCCTTCGAGCTCCAGCACCGCCAAGTCCCGTTCGCTCAGCCCGCCCATGCCCGGCCCACCTCCGCCCGCCACCGCACGGCGCCGCCCACGACGGCACCACCACTACGGAGTGTCATTCTCCCCCGCGCACCCGACACACTGTGCGCCCCTCGTCGCCCCGCCCGGCTGGCTAGCGTCGGGGGCATGACCGAAAGCTTCGTCCTCCACATCCCCGCCGCCGAGCTCGAACCGGACCCGCTCGACCCGGCCCAGATCGTCTCCGGCACCCCCGAGGTGTCCGGCCGGGTGCTCTCCGAGTCCGCCGACGGCCGCCAGCTGCGCGGCATCTGGCAGATCACCCCGGGCGTGGTCACCGACGTCGAGGCCGACGAGCTGTTCGTGGTGCTGAGCGGCCGGGCCACCATCGAGATCGACGGCGGCCCGACCCTGCACGTCGGCCCGGGTGACTGCGCCGTGCTGCGCGCCGGGGACCGCACGACCTGGACGGTCCACGAGACCCTGCGCAAGGCCTACGCGATCACCCTCTGATCCCCGGGCGGCGGCCCGAGGTCACTTGCGGACCCGGGCCGCCTCCTTCACCGCCTTCTGCTGCAGGTCCTCCAGCACCTGCTTGGCATCCCCCGTCACGGCGCCGCCGACCCCGGCCTTGATCTGGTTGCTGACCTCGGCCCAGGCCGGGTCGCCGAACGGGTAGAAGCTGGCGTTGGTCAGCCCGGCCGCGAACTGCTTCAGGTCCTCGTGCTTCCCGTCCTTGGTCATCTCCGCGAAGGCGTCCTGGGTGACCGGCAGCAGGTTGTACGTCTCGTCGAACTTGAGCTGGTTGTCCTTCGCGTACACGAAGGTCAGGAACTTGCGGATCTCGTTCCGGTGCCCGTTGGCCTTGAACGCCATCATCCAGTCCGCCACCCCGAGGCTGCCGGTCCTGGCCAGGCCGTCCTTCCTGGGGATCGGCGCCGTCCCGAAGTCGACCTTCGCCTTGGCGGCCATCCGCAGCAGGGTCGGGTGACCGTTCAGCATCGCGACCTTGCCGGCCGCGAAGTCGGTGAACACCGGCGTCCGGTTCATCTTGCCCGGCTCCGGGTACGTCAGCTTGGCGTCGACCAGGTTGGTCCGCAGCCAGGTGAAGGTCGCCTGGTTCTGGGTGCTGTCGATGGTGTAGTTGCCGACGTCGTCGGAGAGGCTGCCGCCGCCGCTGAGCGTCCAGAGCATGGACTCGGCCGGCGCCTCCTCGGGCCCGAGCGGCAGCCCGTACGGGACCACCCCGGGGACCTTGGCCTTGATCTTCTCGGCCGCCTGCCTGAGCTCGTTCCAGGTGGCCGGTGGCTTGTCGATCCCGGCCTTCTGGAAGACCGCCTTGTTGTAGAAGAGCACCCGCGAGGAGGAGACGAACGGGATGCCGTACTGGGTGCCGAGCACCTGCCCGGCGTGCGCGAAGGACTCCATCATGTTGGCCTGGGTGTCCAGCGAGAGGACGTCCGCCGCCTTGTAGAGCCGGTCCGCGGCCACCTGGTCGGCGAAGCCGCCGGTCTGCACCAGGTCGGGCGACTTGCCGCTGCCCACCAGGTCGCTCACCCGCTTGGTGATGTCCGTCCAGCCGACCACCTCGACGTCGACCTTGATGCCCGGGTTGGCGGTCTCGAACCGGCGCACGACGTCGTCCCAGTACTGCCGGGAGCCGGTCGCCGCGTCCTCGCCGTAGTCGGCCGCCACCAGCTTGAGGGTGACCGTGCCGTCGTCCTGGCCGCTGCAGCCGGTGAGCAGCAGCGCGCCGGCCAGCGCGGTGCCGAGGGTCCGGGTGCCGAGCAGCCGGGAGGGGGCCTGGGCGCGCCTGTTCAACGCGGTTACCGCCTTCGGGGGTGGAGGGGAGAAAAGGGGACCGGATGGGTGGAATCCGGCAGCCGGGAGCGCCACACTGCCAAAAGTCCGGCACAGTGGTCCAGACCTCCGTGCCCGACCCGACGGGTAGTTACCGAAGTGCGGGAGGTCGTTGCACGATGCGCAACGGATCGAGGCGGACCGCGCCCGACCCCGGCCCGAGGCCGCCCCCCGCGCCGAGCGCGGCGGCGTACGGGAGGGCGCACCGGGCGGCGCGCCCGGCGCGCGCGCCGCAGCTCGCGCAAAGTGCCGCACACCACATGCTTCTGCGACAAAGCTCACTTACTTTGGACCAGACCAATCCGACAACTGGACTAGACCTCTCCGACCGGCCAAGGGAAACTGTCCCCCGTGAAGCACGTCATCGCACTCGATGTGGGCGGCACCGGCATGAAGGCCGCGCTGCTCGCCCAGGACGGCTCCGTGCTGTTCGGAGCACGCCGACCGACCGGGCGGGAGCACGGCACGGACGCCGTCGTCGCCGCCATCCTCGACTTCGCCGCCGACCTGGCGGACGAGGGCCGCAGCCGTTTCGGCGCCGCCCCGCTGGCGGCGGGCGTCGCCGTCCCGGGGACGATCGACGAGAAGAACGGCGTCGCGGTCTTCTCCGCCAACCTCGGCTGGCGGGACCTGCCGCTGCGCGGGCTGCTGGGCGAGCGCCTGGCCGGCCCGGACGGCGTCGCGATGCCGGTCGCCCTCGGCCACGACGTGCGCTCGGGCGGTCTGGCCGAGGGCCGGCTCGGCGCCGGCCGGGGTGTCGACCGCTTCCTGTTCATCGCGCTGGGCACCGGCATCGCCGGCGCCATCGGCATCGGCGGCCGGATCGAGGCCGGCGCCCACGGCTACGGCGGCGAGATCGGCCACGTCGTGGTCCGGCCGGGCGGCCCGCGGTGCGGCTGCGGCGCCCGCGGCTGCCTGGAGACCCTCGCCTCCGCCTCCGCCGTCTCCCGCGCCTGGGCCGCGGCCAGCGGGGACCCCGACGCCGACGCGGCATCCTGCGCCGTCGCGGTGGACGCCGGGGACGAGCGCGCGGTCGCGGTCTGGCAGCACGCGGTGGACGCCCTCGCCGACGGGATCGTGCTGGCCCAGAGCCTGCTCGACCCGTCCACGGTGATCGTCGGCGGCGGCCTGGCCGAGGCCGGCGACACCCTCTTCACACCCCTGCGCGCGGCCGTGAGCGAGCGACTGACCTTCCAGATGCCCCCCGAGGTCGTACCGGCCATGCTCAAAGACACCGCCGCATCCCTGGGCGCGGGCCTGCTCGCCTGGGATCTGCTCTCACTGGAGGTGACCGCGTGACCGCGCGGATTCCATCCGCGGCGCTGCCGCGGGGTACTGTCCTGGCCGGCGCCCGCCTCGTCCTCCCCGGCGGGGTCGTCGAGGGGGACCGCCTCACCATCGAGGGATCCCGGATCGCCGGGCTGGGCGGTGCCACCGAACCGGGTGACCTGGACCTGACCGGGTACACGGTGGTGCCCGGGTTCGTGGACCTGCACGTGCACGGCGGCGGCGGTGCCTCGTACGC
>NZ_JBHXTG010000138.1:0-10024 GCF_042677465.1 Kitasatospora sp. NPDC127111 | reverse complement strand
CAGCGCGCCGCCCGGCCCGGGGTCGCGGCGGAAGGCGCGCAGCGTGCGGCGCAGCCGGACGGGCAGGTCCTCCCAGCGGTCGCGGGCCGCGGCCACCCAGGCGGGCGAGTCGACCAGGGCCTCCGGCGGGCCGCAGAGTTGCGCGGCGACCCGTTCGGTCGCGGCGGTCTCGGCCCCGGTCAGCACCAGGTCCGGTGCCGAGATCTCGATGTCCGGTGAAACCGGCACAGGTATCAGCCTTTCTCGAAGTGGTCGGGCGCGGGCGGTGGGCCCGCCTGAGCGGTCAGTGCGGAGCGGTCGCGTCCAGCTGCCCGGCGACCACGGCCCACAGGCTGCCGACGGTGTCGAAGGCGCCCGGGCCCAGCTCCTCGTCGGGGATGGCCACCTGGTAGGCCTCCTCGAGGCGCACCAGCAGCTCGACGGTGGCCATCGAGTCCAGTCCGGCGGTGCGCAGCTCGCGGTCGGCCGGCAGCGGACGCTCCTCGGCGAGCCGGGGCAGCAGGTCGGTCAGGACGGCCTCGTACCGCTCGTCCCAACTCGCGTTCGTGGTCATGGTGTTCAGCTCCTCGTGTCGGTGGGGTGGTGATCGGTGGGGTGGTGATCGGTGGGGTGGGGGCCGGCGGGACGGGGGCCGGCGGGACGGTGATCGGTGGCCGGCCGGCCGGGCAGCGGCTCGCGCCGGAGGGTGAGGCGGTCGGAGCTGACCACCCGGCCGTCCCGCACCGTGACCTCGGCCGGCGCCGGGCGGCTCAGGAAGCCGAGCAGGCTCGCGGTGGCGCCGTACGCGCCGACGTTGGGCACCGCCAGCAGCGCGCCGGCCTGCGGCGGGACGGTCTCGGCGGCCCGGCTGATCACGTCGGCGGGGGTGCAGAGCGGCCCGACCAGGGCCACCCGGCGGGTCGCGGTGACCCCGTCCGCGGGAGCGGACCCGGGCCCGGCGAGGCGTGGTGGCCCGGCGAGGCGCAGCGGCTCGGCGCGCAGCGAGGGCAGTCGGCCGACTCCGGAGAGCCCGCCCAGGTGGTTGATCCCGCTGTCCAGCACGCCGTACGTGGTGCCCCGGCTCTCCTTGACCTCGGTGACGGTGCAGATCAGCCGCCCGCTGTCGCCGACGAGGTACCGGCCGGACTCGAAGGCGAGCTCCAACCGCCCCCGCCAGCCCGGCAGGTGCTCGTCCAGCGCGGCCGTCAGGGGCGCGCGCAGCCCGTGGTAGCGCGGCCGCTCGCCCGGCGCCGCGTACGGGCAGGCGAAGCCGCCGCCGAGGTCGAGCATCCGCAGCGGCAGGCCCCAGTGGGCCTCCAGCGCGGCGGCGGTGCGGATCGAGGCGACCGCCTCGGCGAGCAGCCCCTGCGGGTCGGCGGCGTTGGTCAGCGGGAAGAAGTGCAGACCGCACAACTCCGTGCCGTCCACCGTGAACTCGGCGAGGTCCGGCAGCCCGTCCGCGATGTCGTGGCCGAACTGGGAGGCCCCGCCGGTCATCCGCAGGCCGACGCCCGCGCCCGCGCCGGTGCCGTTGATCCGCAGCAGGCAGCGCGCCGTCACCCCGAGGGCCCGGGCCTCGGCGCCGACCCGGCGCAGGTCGGCCGGCGACTCGACGGAGAAGGCGCGCACCCCGGCGGCCAGGGCCTCGCGCAGCTCCTGGGCGGTCTTGCCGGGGCCGCCGTAGAGGCAGTCGGCCCCGGTGAAGCCGGCCGCCAGCGCGGCGGCCAGCTCGCCGGTCGAGCAGATCTCCGGGCGGCAGCCGGCCAGGCGCAGGGTGCGGACCAGCTCGGGGTGCGGGTTCGCCTTGAGCGAGTAGTAGAGGCGGGCCTGTTCGGGCAGGGCCGCGCGCAGGTCGGCGGCGGCCCGGGCGACCCGGTCGAGGTCGTAGACGTACAGCGGGCTGCCGTAGCGGTGCACCAGCTCGGCCGCCAGCAGGTCCTCGGTGGCCCGTACGTCCGCGGTGGCCCGTACGTCCTCGGTGGCCGGCAGCTCCTCGTCCGCCGGCGCGTCCCCGGCCGGGGGCAGGTCGTCCGCCGCCGCTCGTCGGGGGGCGGGGGAGTGGTCAGTGCGCATCGGTCTCCAGCGCCTTCCGGTCGATCTTGCCGTTGGGGGTGAGCGGCATCCGGGCGAGGACGTGGCAGGTGGCGGGCACCTTCGCCGGCTCCAGCCGCTGCTCCAGTCCTTCGAGCACCCGGCGCGCGGTCAGGCCCTCCTCGCCGGTGACGACCAGGCGCAGGTCGAGCCCGTCCCGGGGCGGCAGCGCGGCGGCGGCGCGTACACCCGGCACGTCCAGGGCGGCGGCCTCGATCTCCGGCGTTCCCATCCGTACGCCGCGCCGCTTGAACTGGTCGTCGAGGCGCCCGGCGAAGTAGAGGTGCCCGTCCTCCTCCAGCCGGCCGTGGTCGCCGGTGTGCAGCCGCAGCCGACCGGTGCGGGGGTCGGGGCGGTAGCGGTCGGCGGTCGGTCCGGGCGCGTTCCAGTAGCCGGCCATCACGTGCGGGCCGGCGACGACGATCTCGCCCACCTCACCCGGCGGCAGCGCGCGGCCCCGGTCGTCGAGCACCTCGACCGTGGTGCCGTCCAGCGCCCGGCCCACCGAGCCGGGGCGTTCGCGGTCGGCGTCCGGCTCGGCGATCGTCACCCGCTTGCACTCGGTGATCCCGTACATCGCCACCACGGCCGCGCCCGGGAAGCCCGTCCGCAGCGCCTCGATGGTCGGACCGGGCAGCGCGGCACCGGTGTTGGTGAACAGCCGGACGTGCTCCGGCGGTGCGCCACGGGCGGCGAGCCGGCACAGCATCTCGGCCAGCGAGGGCACCACGGGGACGACGGTGGCCCGGTGCTCGCGCAGCGCGGTCAGCGCCCGCACCGGCGCGGCCGCGTCCGCCAGTACCACCTCGGCGCCGCCGATCGCGGCCAGCAGGAGCTGGTAGAGGCCGTAGTCGAAGGAGAGCGGCAGCGCGGCGAGCACCACGTCGTCCGGCCGGTAGGCGAGGCGGCGGGCGATCGCGCGGGCGGCGAAGACCACCTGGCGGTGGGTGCAGACCACGCCCTTGGGCGCGGAGGTGCTGCCGGAGGTGTAGATCAGCTGGGCGATCGCGTCGGCGGACGGCCGTCCGGCCGGGTCGCCGTGAGCTTCCGCGCCGTCGTGGCCCAGGAGTTCGGCGGGCGCGGCCGGACGGGCACCGCAGGCGGCGACCGCCTCGCGGACCGGCTCCGCCTCGGCCGGGTCGAGCACCACGACGGCGGGCGCGGCGTCCGCCAGCACCCCGCGCAGCACGAACGGCTTCAGCTCCGGGTTCAGCGGCACCGCGACGGCCCCGGCGCGCAGCACGCCGTAGTAGAGGGCGACGAACTCCCGCCGGTTGCCCAGCCGCAGGACCACCCGGTCACCCGGCGCGACGCCGCCGGGCCCGCGCAGCCAGGCGGCCACCGCCCGGCTGGCGCGGGCCAGTTCGGCGTAGGTCCAGGCGCCGCCGGCGTCCCGGACGGCGGGCGCGTCGGGGCGGGCGGCGGCGGCCGCGTCGAGCAGATCGATGACGCGGGTGGCGTCGGGGGCGCCGTCGGGGGTTCCGTGGCCGCCGGGAGCGCCCGTGTGCAGGGCCGCGGCGCTCACGCGCACCAGCCCGCGGGGTCGGTGATCTCGACGACAGCGCTGGTGCAGCTGTAGCCGGTGCCGCCGCCGACCAGGAGCACCCGGTCGCCCCCGCCCACCTCGCCGGTCTCCAGCAGTTCGTTCAGCCCGGCGACGTGGTCCCCGGCGCCCAGGTGGCCCACCTCGCGGCAGAACTCCCAGGTGGAGAGCTTCTCGTCGACGCCCAACTGCTGCTCCAGCTGCCAGGCCATCCGCTGGTGCCCGGTGGCGTTGAGCACCACCCGGGCGATCCGCTCGATCGGCGTGCCGGCCTCGGCCAGCGCGGCCCGGATCGACTCCGCCGCGACCTCGGCCGTCCGAAGCGTCACGGCCCGCAGGTTGCGGTGCGCGTGGAAGTACTCCTCGGTCCGCGCCCCCAGGTCCACCGGCCGGTCCGCCGCCTCCGGCCCGGGACGGAACCCGGCGCCCCGGGGCAGGCCCTCCAGGGAGTTGTCCACCCGGGTCGCGGTGGCCAGCAGCCGGCCCACCGCGTGCTCGGGGGAGGAGCTCAGCACCAGCGCCGTCCCGCCGTCGCCGTAGACCATGCCCCGCTCGGCCCGCCAGCGGTCGAAGGCCGGCGGCGCGAAGCGGTCGGCGGTGGTCAGCAGCACGGCCGCGTCCTCGCCGGGCCCGCGCGCCTGGAGCTGCCGGGCGGCGAGTTCCATCCCGGACAGCCCGGCGTTGCACTGCTGGAGCAGGTCGAAGGCGGGTACCGCCGGGCCGACGGTGTGCTGCGCCACGTACGCGGCGGCCGGCCACAACTCGGCGCCCTGGAACCACAGGTAGCTGTGGAAGACGGTGCCGATCCGTTCCGCCGCGCGGCCGGCCCGGCGCAGTGCGGTGCGGGCCGCGCGGACCGCCATCTCCGGCGCGGCCAGGTCGTCCGGCCCGCCGGCGGTGGCCGCGCTGACCGAGTCGATCCGGTTGACGGCGTGTTCCCGGGCGTCGTACGCACCGGCCGCGACCGCCGCGGCGGCGTCCGCGCGGTCGGCCAGCCAGACACCCGTGCCGGCCAGGTACACCTGCTCCCAGCGCATGTCTCTCCGATCTCCGGCCCCGTGGCAGCGCTCTGCCGGGGGCGACTGTCGGTGACGATGCTTCCGCTCCCCGCCTGCCGCGCGGTTGCCGTCCACTGGCCTCCGGCTGGGCACCCGCGGTCCCGCCACCGACGGCGCTCCGGTGGCCCGCTGGCCGGCGACCGGTGGCCGACGGTCGGCCCACCGACGGCCCACCGACCGCTCACTGAAGCCCGACTGACACCGGGCCCGGCCCCGCCGTGTGGCGGGACCGGGCCCGGAGATGCGTGCGCGAGGTCGAGAGGGGAGCAGGAGAACGCGGGAACGTTCCCACGGGTTGGGCGGAGGGGAGCGGTCCCGTGACACCTGCGGCACGGAACCGCCCTCTGGGCGCGGGTGCGTTCGCGCCCGCCCTGGCGTGAGCGCCCACCGAAGAGGACGGGCGCGGCGCGGGAGGCCGGTGATCGTCTCACCGTGGAGGTCGAGAACACCCCGTCAGGCTTCGGGCGGGGACGGCGCGGCAGGGTCTCACCAGGGGATCGGCCCGTCCGCGGCCAGGAAGGCGCCCGTCGGGCCGTCCTCGCCCACGGTCGCCAGGTCGACCGCGACGGCCGCGCCCTCCCGGGCCGTGCGTACCCCGGTGCGGCGGTTGAGGTCGGTCGCGCAGTAGCCGGGACTCACCGCGTTGACCAGGATCCCTTCGGCGCGCAGTTCGTTGGCGTAGAGCACGGTGACCGCGTTCAGCGCGCTCTTGGAGGTGCAGTAGGGGAGGAGGACCGAGTAGTAGGCGGACCACGGGCTGCCCGGGTCGGCCAGGTGGGTGAGGGAGCCGAGTTCGCTCGACATGTTGACGATGCGTGCGGCGGCGGAGCGGCGCAGCAGGGGGAGCATGGCGTGGGTCACCGCGATGACGCCGAACACGTTGGTCTCGTAGACCTGCCGGACGGTGGCGGCGGGGGTGTCGCTCGGCTGCTGCGCTCCGGCGGCGATCGCGGCGTTGTTGACGAGGATGTCGAGGCGGCCGAACGTGGCGTCGATGTGCTTGGCGGCGGCCTGGACCGACATCTCGTCGGTGACGTCCAGCGGTACGAACCGTACGTCGGCGCCGTCGGTGCGCAGCTCCTCGGCCGCCGCCTCGCCGCGCTCGGCGTCGCGGGCGCCGATCAGCACGGTGATGCCGAGGGCGGCGAGCCCGCGCGCCGTTTCCTTGCCGATGCCCTTGTTGGCGCCGGTGATCAGAGCGGTCTTCTGCGAAGTCGTCATGGCACCCAGCCTCGCCTCACCCACGGGCGGCGGGGAAAGACCGGACGAGTGTGGATCTATAGTCGACCGATATGAATGAGCTGGAGGTGCGCGAGCTGAGGTACTTCATCGCCGTCGCCGAGGAACTGAACTTCAGTCGGGCCGCGCAACGCCTGAGCATGGCGCAGCCCCCGCTGTCGAAGGCGATCGCCCAGATGGAGTCCCGGCTCGGTGTACGCCTGCTGGAGCGCACCACCCGGCAGGTGAGGCTGACCACCGCCGGTCAGGTGCTGCTCGACCAGGCCGTGATCGCGGTCGACGCGGTGCACGCGGCGGCCCGGCGTGCCCGCCGGGCCGGTCAGCCGACACCGCAGGTCGTCGTGGCGGTCAAGCCGGGAGGCGATGCCGGGCTGCTGCGGGACATCCTCGCCGCCTACCGGGCAACGGGCTCGCATCTGCCGCCGCCCGAAGTCGTCGTCGGCGGCAGCGGAGAGCCGATCGCCATGCTGCGGGACGGCCGTGCCGACGTAGCGCTGCTGCGCAGCCCGTTCGACGGTCAAGGGCTGGATTTCCAGACGCTCGTGGTCGAGCCGCGACTGGCCGTTCTCCCCGCCGCGCACCGCCTGGCCGGACGCCGGCGACTGCGGCTGACCGACCTCAAGGGCGAACCGGTCCCGCGCTGGAAAGGGGCCGCCCCCTCCACCACCGCCTACTACACGGGATGCGACGGAGCGGAGGCGGGCGACGGCCGGACGGGCCCGGCGCCGGACGACATTCCCGAGGGGCCGCTCGTGGCCAGCGTCGAGCAACTCCTGGAGGTGGTCGCGCTGGGCCAGGCGGTGGCGTTCCTGGCACTCTCCACCACCCAGCGGCACCAGCGCCCGGACATCGCGTACCGGCCGGTCACCGGCCTCAGCCCCAGCGCGGTCGTGGTCGCCTGGCCGGAGACCTCGCGATCGGCAGCCGTCGCCGCCTTCGTCCGAGCCGCCCACGACGTCGCCGCCCACCACCCCGACCACCTGGCCGCACTGGACGACTGACCGCGGGCGCTCACCCCTCGCCATGACGATCACCCGGGAGCGGTTCCGCTCCCGAGCGGTGGGCCCGCCGGTTCGCCGGCGGGCCCACCCGTGGGGCTGGGGGAGCGCTGCGCTGCTCAGGGCGTGAGGCGCAGGCGGTCGCGGGCGGTGGCGTCCACCGCTGCCGCTCCGTAGGGCCAGGCGAGGCTGTCGCCCCTGGCCCAGAGCCCGGTCTGGTCGGTGTAGGTGTCGGCGGTGGCGTGGCCGGAGGCGCCGGTCAGGTTGATCCAGCGGGAGCGCTCGAAGTCCGCCAGGTCCACCACCATCCGCATGGAGGGGACCCAGATCACCCCGAAGCCCTTCTGCGGGTCCCAGCCGTTGGCCAGCACCGTGTCGGTGCCGCCGCCGACGCCGATCGGGTCGGCGTTCAGCAGCCACTGCAGGGGGGCCGGGCCGGCGGTGCCCAGGGTGGGGTTCTCCAGCGTCAGGGTGTGCAGGGCACCCCAGCGCCACTTCTGCGGATCGTCGCCGAGTCGCTTCCGCAGGTCGGTGGCGGCCTGTTCCATCGCCCGGCGCAGCATCGCGTCGCGGCCCTGCACGGAGGGGTCGGCGGTGCTCGTCCACCAGAGGCTGTCCGGCTTGTCGAGCAGGCCGCGCACCACGTCGAACCAGCGGCCGCCGCCGTCCGGGTGGGCGTAGCCCTTGACCCCGGCCCGGCTCAGCCGGTCGGTGAACGCCTCCTTCAGCAGTTCGCGCCAGACCGCGTTGAAGTAGGCGGCCGGTGCCGAGTCGGCACCCTGGGTGAAGTCCCAGCCGCGCAGCAGGTCCTGGGCCGGCCCGGCCTGGGCGCCGACCTGGACCCGGAGCAGGTGGGGCACCAGGGTGGCGGCGTTGCCGTTCCAGGTGTCCTGGGTGATCCGCTCCATCGCCGCGACGTCCAGCTTGCCGGCCTGCTCGATGAGGTCGGTGATCCGCCGGCTGCGGTAGCCGGTGCCCCAGTCGCTGCCGATCAGGTGCGGGTAGCCCGGGCCGACGACCGCGTTGTTGGCGGTGACGATGTAGCCCTCCGGCGGGTTGAAGCTGGTGGGCAGTTGTTCGAAGGGCAGGTAGCCGGTCCAGTCGTGGGCGCCGGTCCAGCCCGGGACGGGGCGGCGGCTGTCGCCGGCCTTGCGGACGGGGATGCGGCCCGGCGTCTGGTAGCCGATGTTGCCGCCGGTGTCCGCGTAGATCATGTTCTGCACCGGGGAGGCGAAGAGCGCGGCGGCGGCGCGGAAGTCGGTCCAGTCCTTGGCCCGGTCCAGGGCGAAGAGGGCGTCCACGGTGGGGGCGGGGTCGAGCGCGGTCCACTGCATCGCCACCGCGTAGCCGTCCTGCTCGCCGTGCGGCGGGACGTCCGGCACCCGGCCGCGGTCGGCCACCTCGCCGGCGGACTTGAGCACGTCCGAGATCAGCGGGCCGTGCAGCGTCGACCGGACGGTCAGGTCGACCGGACGGCCGCCCGCCACCTTGATCTTCTCCTGGCGGACGGTCAGCGGCAGCTGCTTCCCCTCGTGTTCGTAGCCGGAGCCGCTGACCCGTTCCACGAACAGGTCGGAGTCGGCGGCGCCGAGGTCGGTGAAGCCCCAGGCGATGTCGGCGTTGTGGCCGATCACCACGCCCGGCATGCCGGCGAAGGTGAAGCCGCTGACGTC
Source organism: Kitasatospora sp. NPDC127111 (assembly GCF_042677465.1). Lineage (NCBI taxonomy): Bacteria > Bacillati > Actinomycetota > Actinomycetes > Kitasatosporales > Streptomycetaceae > Kitasatospora > Kitasatospora sp. NPDC127111. Next base: position 1,443 of record NZ_JBHXTG010000138.1, on the reverse strand, counting down.
GAAGGCGCAGTCCGGGCCGATCCGGGTGCAGTGCAGGCCGACCTGGTACCAGATGCCCGGCAGCGAGGGCGTCAGGTGGGGGTCGTTCTCCAGCAGCGGCTTGCCGGTGGTGGTGCGGCTGCCGGCCACCACCCAGGAGTTGGACCCGATGCCGGTGCCCTGCGGGCCGAGGACGGCGGCCAGGACGGTGCGCACCGCCGCGCTGTCGGCCAGCGCGGCCGCGGCAGCGGCGGGGACGGCGGGCGCGGTGGGTGCCGGCGGTGCGGCGGCCGCTGCGGTCGGTGCGACTGCGGGCGGTGCGACTGCGGGCGGTGCGGCGGCCGCGGGCTGGGTGGCCGGCGCCCGGTCGGGGACGATCGGCGCCCAGCGCTGGTAGTCGTAGCCGGGGAAGAGGTCGTCGGACGCCCCGTCCGGCAGGTCGGCGGGCAGCATCGCGTGCTGGAACTGGTCGATCATGCCGGTGTTGAGGTTCCAGGCCATGGTCTTCAGCCAGGAGACCGAGTCGGCCGGGGTCCACGGCTCGGGTCGGTAGTCGTCGGCGACGAAGCCGAGCACCGGGTACTCCACCGACAGCTCGGCGCCCTCGTGCCGGCCGAGGTAGGCGTTGACGCCGTCGGAGAAGGCCCGGAGGTACTCCTGGGTCTGTGGCGACAGCATCGTCACCTCCTGCTCGGCCACCCGGTACCAGCCGAAGGTGCGCGCCACCTTGTCCGTCTGCACCTCGCCGGGGCCGAACATCTCGGCGAGCCGGCCGGCGGTGACGTGCCGTTGGACGTCCATCTGCCAGAACCGGTCCTGGGCCTGGGCGTAGCCCTCGGCGAGGAACAGGTCGTGCGCGTTGTCGGCGTAGATCTGCGGGATGCCCGAGGCGTCCCGGACGATCCGGGCCTCGCCGTGCAGCCCCGGCACGGTGGCGGTGCCGGAGAGCTGCGGAAGCGAGCGCTGGACCGTCCAGTACGCGTAGCCGGCCAGGCTGCCGGCGGCCAGCAGGACCAGGGTGGTGAGGACGATCGCGGTGCGCTTGAGGATCCGCAGCACGCGCCGTCGCCGCCGGGGGCGCGGCGCGGGACCGGGACCGTCGGCAGCGGGATCGTCGGCAGCTGGTTCGTCTGCGGTGGGTGCGCCGGGGGCGGGTGGTTCGGCGGCGGGTGCGTCGGAACCGGACGTCTCGGCGGCCGCTGCGGCGCGGTCGGGTGCGGGGCCGGCCTCCGGGGCCGGCCCGGTCTTCGCTGTGGGGTCGGTGGCCGGACGCGGATCGTCCGGCGGAGCGGTGTCGGTCTGGACTGTCACGGGGCGGTGCTTCCTTGTCTCGGCGGGATTCCGGCCATGGCGAGTACCGGCGGGCGCCCGCGGGGCGGCGCGGGGGGCCCGCGGCGGGGGGGAGCGGGGGGGGGGGGGGCGGGGGAAGGGGTCGCGGGGGGAGGGGGGGGCGCGGGCCCGCCC
>NZ_JBHXTG010000137.1:0-10115 GCF_042677465.1 Kitasatospora sp. NPDC127111 | reverse complement strand
TCGCCGAGGAGTTCGTTCTGCCAGAGGGTGTAGTCGGCGTACTGGACGGGCAGCGGGGTCCAGTCGGGGGCGTGGCCCTCGGCGCGGGCGGCGTAGGCGCGGGTGAGGTCGGCGGCGAGCGGGCCGAGGGACCAGCCGTCACCGGCGATGTGGTGGATGACCAGCAGCAGGACGTGCTCGCGCACGGACAGCTCGAACAGCTCGGCGCGCAGCGGTGGTTCGGCCGCCAGGTCGAAGGCGTACCGGGCCGCGGACTCCAGAGCACCCGGTAGCTCGGCCTCGGTGGTCGGGGTGGTGCCGAGCCGTGGCGCCGCCGCCTCGGGCGCGAGCAGCCGCTGGTGCGGCGTGCCGTCGGCCTCGGGGAAGACCGTGCGCAGACTCTCGTGCCGGGCGACCAGGTCGCCGAGTGCCGCGCGCAGCGCGTCGCGGTCCAGCTCGCCGGTGAGCCGCAGGGCCAGCGGGATGTTGTAGGTCGCGCTCGGTCCCTCCATCTTGTGGATGAACCAGAGCCGTCGCTGGGCGAAGGACAGCGGCATGCTCGCGGGCCGTTGCCGCACGGTCAGCGCGAGCCGTCCGGGCCCGGCGGTGTCCAGGCGCGCGGCCACGGCGGCCGGGGTCGGGGACTCGAACAGCGAACGCAGCTCCAGCTCGACCCCGAAGACGGCCCGGATCTGCGCGCTGAGGCGGGTGGCGAGCAGCGAGTGGCCGCCGAGCTCGAAGAAGTCGTCGTCGACGCCGACCCGCGGCAGGCCGAGGACCTGCGCGTAGAGGTCGCAGACGATCTGCTCCTGCGGCGTGCGCGCCTCCCGGCCCGACCCGGCGAGGGTGAAGTCCGGTGCCGGCAGCGCCGCCCGGTCCAGCTTCCCGTTGGCCGTCAGCGGGAGCCGGTCGAGCGGGACGATGGCGCCGGGCTGCATGTAGTCGGGCAGGTGGGTCCGGGCGTGTTCGCGCAGCGTGGTGAGGAGGGCGCTGGTGCCGCGCCCGGCGGCGGGGTTGGTGGTGAAGGAGGACAGCGGGGTGCTGGGTGTGCTCCGGCCGGCCGACGCGTAGGTGCCGGTGGGGACCACGCCGTCGCGGGCGCTCGGCGCGAGGAGGACGAGGTCGACGGTGTCGGGCCGGTGGGTGCTCCAGGTGGCGGCGGTCCAGTAGCCGTGCTCCGCGCCGAGCCGGTGGAGGGTTTCGAGGTCGGGCCGCGGGTCCGGGGCGTCGGCGGGGTACGGGGCGCCGCTGTCGACGGCATGCTGGAGCGCGAGCTCGTGGGCCAGGCGCGCGTTGGGGATGCCGGTGACGCGCAGGCGGTCGGGCCGTTCGGTGGCGAGGTGCCGGGCGAGGTCGTCGGCGTTCTGCGGCCACGGGAGGACGGCGAGGTCGGAGAGGGGGAGCGGGGTGATGCCGGTCTTGTAGAGCGTGGCGTCGTAGCGGTAGCGGGTGAGCTCGTTGTGGGCGGTGCCCCGCTTGAGCCGGATGTCGGCCCCGGCGAGGCCGGGGACGTGGTGACCCAGCGCGGTGAAGTACTCCGGGTCGATGAGGAGTTCCTTCTCCAGGACCAGCGCGTGCTCGACGGCGCGGCGCACGGCGGCGGTGTCGGCCGGGTCGGTGGCGCGGGCGGTCTGGACGGCGGTGGTGAAGGTGCGCAGCAGCCGCGGGTTGCGGATGTCGCCGACGAACACGGCGCCGCCGGGCGCGAGGATGCGGATGGCGTGGTCGAGGACCTGCTCCAGATAGCCGGCGTTCGGGAAGTACTGGACGACCGAGTTGAGCACGATCGTGTCGAAGTGGCCGCTGGGCAGCCCGCTGAAGTCGTGCGCGGGCCTGGTGTCCAGGCGGACCCGGGCGGCGAGCTCGGGGTCGGCGTCCACGTGGTTCCGGAGGTCGGCGATGACGGTGGGCGAGAAGTCGGTGCCCCAGTACTCCTCGCAGTGCGGGGCGAGCCGGGACAGCAGCAGGCCGGTGCCGACGCCGATCTCCAGCACCCGGCGGGGCTTGAGATCCCGGATCCGCTCGACCGTGTGGTCGCGCCACTCCCGCATCTCGTCGAGCGGGATCGGCCTCCCGTCGTAACTGCTGTTCCAGCTGGCGAAGTTCTCACCGAAGGCGGTGGCCGGAGAACTGGTGTAGACGGAGTCGTAGAGGTCCTGCCACTCGCTCAGCTGGTCCTGCTCGGCCTGCTCGTCCCGGGCGCCCGCCGAGGCGCCGGTGACCACGTAGGCGATGAGGCGGGGGGTGCCGGGTTGGTCCTCGCGGACGAGGACGGCGGCCTGGGCGATGTCGGGGTGGTCGGTGAGGACGTTCTCGATCTCGCCGGGTTCGATGCGGAAGCCGCGGATCTTGACCTGGTGGTCGGCGCGGCCGAGGAACTCCAGCTCGCCGTCGGGGTTCCAGCGGACGAGGTCGCCGGTGCGGTACATCCGGCCGCCGGGTTCGCGGCCGTAGGGGTCGGCGGTGAAGCGTTCCGCGGTGAGGGCGGGGCGGCCCAGGTAGCCGCGGGCGAGGCCGGCGCCGGCGAGGTAGAGCTCGCCCACCACGCCGGGGGCGACCGGCTGGAGGCCGCCGTCCAGCACGTAGGCCCTGGTGTTGGCGATCGGCCGCCCGATCGGCGGGGCACCGGAGCCGCCGGCCAGCTGGGCCGCGGTCGACCAGATGGTGGTCTCGGTCGGCCCGTACAGGTTCACCAGGTCGTCGGTGAGCGCCCGCATGGCCTCGGCGAGCGTTCCGGGCAGGGCCTCGCCGCCGACCAGCATGCGCAGGCCGTGCAGGGCCTCCGGGTCGTGGGAGACCAGCAGTTGCCAGAGCGACGGGGTGCCCTGGAGGACGGTGACGCCGTGGTGGGCGATCAGTTCCAGAACGGCGGACGGCTGCGGGACGGCCTCCTTGGGGGCGAGCACGACCGCGGCCCCGGAGAGCAGCGGGTGGTACAGCTCCAGCGCGGCGATGTCGAAGGCGACCGTGGTGACCGCGAGGAGCCGGTCCTCCGGCCGCAGCGGGACCTTCCGGTCCATGGCGGCGAGGAAGTTGACCAGGGCCGCATGCGGTACGACCACGCCCTTGGGCCGGCCGGTGGAGCCCGAGGTGTAGATCACGTAGGCGGCGGATTCCGGCGCGATGGCCGTACCGGTGGCCGCGGGGTCGGTGTCGGGGCAGTCGGCCAGCACGGCCTGGACCTCGGCGGAGTCCAGCACCAGCCGCGGCGACCCGCCGTCGGCGGGAACGCGCTGGTCCGTCCGGGTGTCGGTGAGCAGCAGGGCGGGCCGGGCGTCGGCCAGCACGTAGCCGACCCGGGCCGCGGGGTGGTCAGGGTCGAGCGGCAGGTACGCGGCCCCGGTCTTGAGGACGGCGAGCAGGGCGACGACCAGGTCGGCGGAGCGGGGCAGGGCCAGGGCGACCAGCCGCTCCGGTCCGGCGCCGTGGCGCAGCAGCGCCCGGGCGAGCCGGTTGGCGCGGGCGTCGAGCTCCCGGTAGGTCAGCGTGGTGTCCCCGGAGATCAGGGCCACGGCCTGCGGGGTCGCCGCCGCCTGCCGGGCGAAGCGGGCGGGCAGGAGGTCCGCGCCGACCTCGACGGCGGTGTCCAGCCAGGTGTCCAGGACCCGGTGGTGCTCCTCGGCGGTGAGGAGGTCGATGTGGCCGACGGGCTGGTCGGGGTGGGTGGTGGCGGTGTCGAGGAGGCGGACCCAGCGGTCGAAGAGTTCCCGCACGGTGTGCGGGTCGTAGATGTCGCTGGAGTATTCGACGGCGCCGGTGATGCCGTGGGGTTCGCCGTTGGGGCCGCGTTGTTCGGCGAGGCTGAAGAAGAGGTCGAACTTGGCGGTGCCGGTGCGGCCGGGGGTGACGTCGACGTGGAGTCCGGGGAGTTGGAATGCGCCTTGGGGGGCGTTTTGGAGGGCGAGCATGATCTGGAAGAGGGGGTGGTGGGCGAGGGTGCGGGTGGGGTTGAGGACTTCGACGAGGTATTCGAAGGGGACGTCCTGGTGGGCGTAGGCGGCGAGGGAGGTTTCGCGGACGCGGGCGATGAGGTCGGTGAACGACGGGTCGCCGGAGAGGTCGGTGCGCAGGACGAGGGTGTTGACGAAGAAGCCGATGAGGTGGTCGAGGGCTTGGTCGGTGCGGCCGGCGATGGGGCTGCCGAGGGGGATGTCGGTGCCGGCGCCGAGGCGGTGGAGGAGGGCGGCGAGTCCGGCTTGGAGGACCATGAAGAGGCTGGCCCCGGACGCTCGCGCCGTCTCCGTGAGCCGTCGGTGCAACCCCGGGTCGATGTCGACCGTGAGGTAGTCGCCGCGGTAGGTCATGACGGTGGGGCGGGGGCGGTCGGTGGGCAGGGTGAGCTGGTCGGGGAGATGGGCCAGGGCCTTGGTCCAGTAGTCGACCTGGGTGGCGAAGAGGCTGTCGGGGTCGTTCTGGTCGCCGAGGAGTTCGTTCTGCCAGAGGGTGTAGTCGGCGTACTGGACGGGCAGCGGGGTCCAGTCGGGGGCGTGGCCTTCGGCGCGGGCGGCGTAGGCGCGGGTGAGGTCGGCGGCGAGCGGGCCGAGGGACCAGCCGTCACCGGCGATGTGGTGGATGACCAGCAGCAGGACGTGCTCCCGCACGGACAGCTCGAACAGCTCGGCGCGCAGCGGTGGTTCGGCCGCCAGGTCGAACGGGTGGCGCGCGGCCCGGAGCAGGTGCTCGGTGAGGTCCGCCTCGGTGGTCGTGATGAGGACCGGCTCGATGGTCACCGCGTCCAGCACCCGCTGGTACGGCGTGCCGTCGGCCTCGGGGAAGACCGTGCGCAGGCTCTCGTGCCGGGCGACCACGTCCGCCAGCGCCGCGCGCAGCGCGTCGCGGTCCAGCTCGCCGGTGAGCCGCAGGGCCAGCGGGATGTTGTAGGTCGCGCTCGGCCCCTCCATCTTGTGCAGGAACCAGAGCCGTCGCTGGGCGAAGGACAGCGGCACGGCCTCGGGGAGCCGCTGCTTCGTCAAGGCCAGCCGCGCCGGGCCGGCGAGGTCCAGGCGCGCGGCGACCGCGGCCGCGGTCCGGGCCTCGAACAGGGTGCGCAGGCCGAGTTCGACGCTGAAGGCGGCCCGGATCCGGGCGATCAGCCGGGTGGCGAGCAGCGAGTGGCCGCCGAGCTCGAAGAAGTCGTCGTCGACGCCGACCCGCGGCAGGCCGAGGACCTGCGCGTAGAGGTCGCAGACGATCTGCTCCTGCGGCGTGCGCGCCTCCCGGCCCGACCCGGCGAGGGTGAAGTCCGGTGCCGGCAGCGCCGCCCGGTCCAGCTTCCCGTTCGGCGTCAGGGGCAGTCGCTCCAGCGGGACCACGGCGGCCGGGACCATGTGCTCGGGCAGTCGGCCCCGCGTGAACTCCCTCACCTGCTCGGGTCGGAGGGCCTCCCGGCCGACCACGTAGGCGATGAGGCGGGGGGTGCCGGGTTGGTCCTCGCGGACGAGGACGGCGGCCTGGGCGATGTCGGGGTGGTCGGTGAGGACGTTCTCGATCTCGCCGGGTTCGATGCGGAAGCCGCGGATCTTGACCTGGTGGTCGGCGCGGCCGACGAACTCCAGCTCGCCGTCGGGGTTCCAGCGGACGAGGTCGCCGGTGCGGTACATCCGGCCGCCGGGTTCGCGGCCGTAGGGGTCGGCGGTGAAGCGTTCCGCGGTGAGGGCGGGGCGGCCCAGGTAGCCGCGGGCGAGGCCGGCGCCGGCGAGGTAGAGCTCGCCCACCACGCCGGGGGCGACCGGCTGGAGGCCGCCGTCCAGCACGTAGACCCTGGTGTTGGCGATCGGCCGCCCGATCGGTGCGGGCAGTCGCCAGGCGTCGGGGTCGGCGCCGAGAGCGAGGGCGGTGGCCACGTGCGTCTCGGTCGGGCCGTAGTGGTTGTGCAGGCGGCGGCCGGGGGCCGAGCGGTGGAACTCCCGGACCGGGCGGCTCAGGGTCAGCGCCTCGCCGGCCTGCGCGACCGTACGCAGGTTCGGGAGCGTGCGACCCTGCTCGACGGCGGCCTCGGCGAGCGCCTCCAGCACCAGGTTGGGGGCGAACAGCTCCTCCACCCGCTGCCGGTCGAGCCATTCGGCGAACCGGGCGGCGTCGCGCCGCACCTCCTCGTCCGGGATGACCAGCGTCTTGCCGAAGGCCACCGAGGAGAGCACCTCCTGGGCGGACACGTCGAAGCTGATCGCGGTGAACTGGGCGGTCCTGGTGCCGGGTTCACCGCCGACCGCCCGGTGGTGCCACTGCAGCAGGTTGAGCAGGCCGGCGGCCGGCATCACCACGCCCTTGGGCACGCCGGTGGAGCCGGAGGTGTAGATGACGTAGGCCGGGTGGTCGAGGCTGTGCTCCACCGCGGGCTCGTGGGCCGGCCGGCCGGCGAGGTCGGCGAGCACCGCCGGGTCGTCCAGCAGCAGGATCTCGTGCCCCTCGGGCAGCTTGCCCTGGGTCGCCGCGGTGGCGAGGACCACGGCGGGCCCGGCGTCGGTGACCATGTGGGCCAGCCGGGCCGGCGGGTACTCGGGGTCGAGCGGCAGGTAGCCGGCCCCTGCCTTGAGGACGGCGAGCACGGCGACGACCAGCTCGGCGGAGCGCGGCAGGGCGAGCGCGACGATCCGCTCCGGCCCGACGCCGCGCGCGGCCAGCAACTGCGCCAGGCGGCTCGACCGTTCGTCCAACTCCCGGTAGCGGACGGTCGTTCCGCCGTCCACCACGGCCACCGCGTTCGGGTCCGCTGCCATCCCCGCCCGGAACAGCTCCGGAAGGCTCCGGTGGTCGAGCGCGGCCGCGGTGTCGTTCCGGGTGACGAGCAGCTCCCGCCGCTCCTCGGCGGTGAGCAGGTCGATCCGGGCGAGCGGGCGGTCGGCATCGGTGACCACCAGGTCGAGTACCCGGATCAGCCGGTCGACGAGCGTCCCGGCCTCGGCCCGGTCGAACAGGTCGTCGCGGTAGTCCAGGCGCAGGTAGAGGCGCCGGCCGGGGGCGGCGATGAGGGTCAGCGGATAGTGCGTCGCGTCGCGGCCACGGGTGAGGTCGGGGGTGATCCGCAGACCGTGTTCGGGGCGCTCGGCCGGGTCGTCCCAGGGGTAGTTCTCGAACACCAGCGAGGTGTCGAACAGGTCGCCCAGCCCTGCCAGTCGCTGGATCGGGGCGAGCCCCAGGTGGTGGTGCGGGGTCAGCCGGGACTGTTCGTCCTGGAGCCGCACCACGGCGTCCAGCAGTGACTGCGCCGGATCGAGCCGGACCCGGACGGGCACCATGGTGATGAGCAGACCGACCATCGACTCGACCCCGGCCAGCTGCGGGTTGCGCCCGGACACCACGGCGCCGAAGACCACGTCGTGCTGCCCGGTGCGGCGGCTCAGCACCAGCCCCCAGGCGGCCTGCAGCACGGTGTTGAGGGTCACGCCGTGCCGTCGGGCCCACTCGACGAGCGCGGCCGTACGGTCCTCCGCCAGTTCGGTGGTGATCCGCTCCGGCATCAGTGCGGCCCGCGCCGGGTCCACCGGCGTCACCAGGGTGGGCTGTTCCAGGTCGGCGAACGCGTCGCGCCATGCCGCTTCGGCCGCCGGCCGGTCCTGCTGGGCCAGCCAGCCGAGGTACTGCCGGTACGGGGTGACCCGCGGCAGCGCGGAGGCGTCGCCGCCGGCGGCGTAGAGCGCGGTCAGCTCGCGCACCAGGATCGGCGTCGACCAGCCGTCCAGCAGGATGTGGTGGGTGGTCATGACCAGCCGGTGGTGCTCGTCGGCCAGCCGTACCAGGGCGAAGCGCAGCAGGGGCGGCTCGGCCGGGTCGAACCGGCGGCCGTGCTCCTTCGCGGCGATCCGGGTCAGCTCGGCCTCGGCCTCCGCGGCGGGCAGCGACGACAGGTCGAACTCGTCCCACGGCACGTCGACCTGCCGCGGGATCAGCTGAACCGTCCGACCCGAGTCCACCTGCCGGAAGGCGGCCCGCAGATTGGGGTGTCGCCGCACGAGGGCGTGCACCGCCGACCGCAGCCGCGGGCCGTCCAGGGCGCCCGCGAGGTCGAAGACGTGCTGCACCGCGTAGACGTCCGCACCGTCCTGCTCATAGCGGGAGTGGAACAGCAACCCCTCCTGCATCGGGGAGAGGGGCAGGATGTCTTCCAGGCCCGACGACGTCATTTCTGGATCCTCCACGCGGCTTCGAGTTGCTCGATGTCGTGCTGGCTGAGCTCGGTCAGGGGGAAGTCGGACGGCGTGTGGCCGCCGGTGTCGGGCCGGTCCGCGTGCCGGACCAGGCCGCGGAGCGCCTGGAACCAGTCCTCGGCGAGGGAACGGACGTGCGGCTCGGGCCACAGGTCGGGCGCCCACGTCCAGACGGCCTCCAGCCACGGCCCGTCCGGGGTGTCGCGGACCATCGAGTTGACCTCAAGGCCGTGCGCCAGGGCGGTGGCCGGGTCGGTGCCGCTCAGCAGGCCCGCCTCCGGCGCGACCGTCCAGGCAGGCTTGCCCGGCACCACCGGCGTGCCGGCGGCGGGGAACCGGCCGAGGTAGTTGAAGCCGAGCTGCGGCACGGCGAGCCGGGCCAAGGCCGGCCCGGTCTCCGGGTTGAGGTGGCGCAGCAGACCGAAGCCCAGGCCCCGGTCGGGCAGCGCGCGCAACTGCTCCTTCACCTGCTTCAGGGCCGCCCCGAGGGCCGGACCGCCGCCGGTGACCTCGTCCCAGCCCAGCGCGCCCGGGTCGATCCGGACGGGGTGCAGGGTGGTGAACCAGCCGATGGTGCGCGACAGGTCCGTCCGGTCGAGGACCTCCTCCCGGCCGTGGCCCTCCACGTCGACCAGGAGTGCGGTGTGCCGGCCCCGGCCGTGGCCCCGCCGCCACCGGGCGGCCGCCAGCGCGAGCCCGGTCAGGAGGACGTCGGCCACCCCGGCGTGGAAGGCCGCGGGTGCCGTCGTCAGCAGGGGGGCGACCACCTCCGGGGGCAGGGAGACGGTGAGGCTGCGGGCCCGGCCGACGGTGTCCCGGGCCGGATCCAGCCGGCCGGTGGTCAGCGGCGGGTCGGCGGCGGTGAGCACGTTCGTCCAGAGCGACGCCTCGGCGGCCCGGGCCGGCTGCCGCGCCTCCGCGGCGAGCAGCCGGGACCAGCGGGCCAGCGAGGTCTGCACCGGCTCCAGCCGCGGCGGGCGGCCGTCCGCGGCCGCCTCCCAGGCCGCGACCAGGTCCGGCAGCAGGATGCGCCACGACACCCCGTCGACGACCAGGTGGTTGACCAGGAGCAGCAACCGGCCCGGGCGGTGCGGACCGGCGTCGAACCAGACCGCCTGGAGCAGCACGCCGCGTTCGACGGAGAGCCGGGCCTGCGCCGCGTCCAGGTGCGTGCGCACGGCTGCCGCGTCCGGAGGCCCGCCGAGTTCGACGCGGTGCACCAGTCCGGCGGCCGACACCGAGCCGACCGGAGGGATCTCCAGCGACCACGGCAGGCCGGAGCCGTCGGCGACGTCGGTGCGGGTGAGCCGCAGCGCGTCATGGTGATCCAGCAGCGCCTGGACGGCGGTGACGAGCCGCTGCTCGCCCAGCCCGGCGGGCACCGTCAGCAGCATCGCCTGGTGGAACCGGTCGATCGCGCCCCCGCGTTCGTCGAACCAGCGCATGATCGGGGTCGGCTCGACCGGCCCGAGCGCCGACTCGTCGCTCTCCGGGGCGGACTGGACGAGCTCCTCGGCGATCGCGGCCAGCCCGGCCGCGGTTCGCTGCTCGAAGACGTCCCGGATGGCGAACCCGACCCCGGCCGAACGGGCCAGGCTCACCAGACGGATCGAGACGATGCTGTCTCCGCCGAGGGCGAAGAAGTCCTCGTCCAACCCGACCTGGTCCACGCCGAGGGCCTGCGCGAAGAGCTCGCCGAGCAGCCGCTCGCGTGGGGTGCGGGGTGCGCGGCCGGGAGCGGCGGCGCCCGCAGCCGGATCGGGCACCGGCAAGGCGGCACGGTCCAGCTTGCCGTTGGCCGTCAGTGGCAGCCGGTCGAGGGTCACGAACGCGGACGGCACCATGTACTCCGGCAGCCGCCTCCGGACCGTCTCGCGCAGGTCGTCCGCTTCCACGGTGGTGTCGGTGACGACGTAGGCGATGAGGCGGGGGTTGCCGGGTTGGTCGTCGCGGACGAGGACGGCGGCTTGGGTGATGGCGGGGTGGTCG
>NZ_JBHXTG010000136.1:0-10454 GCF_042677465.1 Kitasatospora sp. NPDC127111 | reverse complement strand
CACCCGCCGGGGGGGGGCCGCGGCCGGCACCGGTCGAGGTCCGGGCCGCGGCCGTTCCCGCGAGGACCCGGACCACGCCGGCCTCGGTCTTCTGAACACCCACGATGGTGCGCAGCAGTGTGGTCTTGCCGCATCCGCTCGGTCCCAGCAGGCCGGTGACCGAGCCGCGCGCCACGTGCAGGTTCAGTCCGTGAAGCACCACTCGGCCTCCGCGGGAGACGCACAGCCCCTGGACCTCGACGGCATGCCCGCTCGTCGCGTCGTGTCCTGTGGTCGAGCCGCTTCCGGGGGGCTTTGTCGGGCTGTCCATCCCTGTTCTCCTCCACGTCGTGGGCGTGTCGCGGGCGCTCCCGTCGTCTTCCGTCCCGGTCGGCTGCCGCCGGGTGTGAAGGCCGGATCACCATGACAGCCAGCCGTGGCCTGCCCCTGGGGCCGATGGTCCCTGGGACAGGCCGCGGTAGCCCGGTGCCCCGCAAAGCCGAAGGGGTGTTCCGCTCCGTCAACGCCGGCGACCCGGCGCGGCCCGGTCTCAGCGGGTCACGCACTCCCCGGCGAACCACTTCGTGGTCGTCGAGCATGCGACAGAGCCGGAGGGAATCCTGACAGTCCCCCGCTGTCAGGTGCGGTGCATGGTGTGCAGGGCCTGGGCCAGGACGTGCGGGTCGTGGTGGCCCTTGTGGACGGCCGGGGGCCGCTTCTCCAGGTCGAGCAGCTTCGCGACGGCGGTCCACGCGGTGCGCACGGAGTACTCGACGGTGAAGACGACGTCGTCCGGGACCTCGGCGTACTGGCCGATGAAGGCGAGGTTGGTGGAGCCCTCCGGCACCACCTGCGGCCGGTCACCGTGGCTGCGGACCAGGAACTGGCTGGTGATGTACGGCATCAGGCACGGGATGACGGTGGACGTCCCGGCGACCAGCTCCGCGGTGGGGGCGTCCACCGCGAGGTGTCCGAGGACCTCCTGGAGGATCTCCGCGCCGGTGCACTCGCGCATCGGCTTCTTGACGAAGTCGCCCGGCCTGTCGGGGAAGAGGCCGTAGCCCCACCAGACCGAGACGCCGTCGGGCTGCTGCTGGTAGACCGGCTGGCGGTTGACCACGAGGGTGAGCAACCAGGGGGAGTCGGTGAGGGTGAGCAGGCCGCCGCGGCCGGTGGCGCGGCCGGTGAACCTCTCCATCCAGTCGAGGAACGCCGGGTCGTCGGCGGTGACGGTGAAGGACTCCCAGGTGGAGTCGTTGATGCTGTGGTCGAAGACCGACGGGTGGCCGAAGTCCTCGCGGCCGCGGGCGATGCGGTGCCACAGCAGGAAGGATTCGGGGCTGCGGTTGGTGTGCGGGCCCTCGGGGGCGGTGGTGTGCGTGCCGAGGGTGGAGTCGGCGGTCATCGAGCCGTTGGTGACGAACACCAGGTCCTCGGGGGCGACGTCGAGGTCGGCGTGCGGGCCGGCGAAGGCGATGCGCTCGACGGTGGTGCCTTTGATGCCCGGACCGGTCCGGAAGGCCAGGTCGGCGACCCGGTGGCCGGTGTGGATGCGCACACCCTGCTCCAGCAGCCACGCGGTGAGCGGGCGCACGATCGAGTCGTACTGGTTGTACCGGGTCCGGTGGATCCCGGACATCGTCTGGAACTCCGGGAACAGGTGGACGAAGCGCTTGAGGTAGCGGCGGAACTCGATCGCGCTGTGCCAGGGTTCGAAGGCGAAGGTGGTGCACCACATGTACCAGAAGTCGGTGGTGAAGAAGCGCTCGTCGAAGCAGTCGGTGATCCGCTTGCCGTCCAGCAGCCGCTCGGGCGTGGCCAGGCACTTCACCAGTTCCAGGCGGTGGCGCTCGGAGAAGCCCATGGCGTGCCCGTCCACGATCGCACCGCCCTTGCGGACCAGGCGGGCCGCGTCGTCCCACGGCGACTCCTCGTGGGAATCGAGGATGTCCTGGGTGGCCGACTTCGACGGGTCGTCCAGCGACGGGATGCCGGACAGCAGGTCGTACGTGCAGCGGAACTGCGCCTCGAACATCCGCCCGCCGCGCATCGTGTACCCGGTCTCCGGGGTGCCGCCCGCGTCGAGGCTCCCGCCGATCTCGTCCTGCGCCTCGAAGACGTGGATGTCGCTCCCGTCGAATCCCCCGTCCCGGATGAGGAAAGCCGCCGCGGAAAGGGCGGCGATGCCGCCGCCGACCAGATACGCCTGTGCCATCGAAAACTCCTCAGGTCTGCTGCGCCGAAGCCCTGTGTGTCCGTCCGACCGGGCGGCCCCGCGGCGAATCGCCGACCGGGATCGGACCCCTCGGACGGGGCGCGGACGCCAGCCTGCTCCTCGTCGCCGAGCCTGGTCTGTGGGCCATTGGTCACAAGAGGGCGGCACAACGGTCCCGGTGTGTCGGTGGTGCCGGATGACCACTGTTGATCATTACCGCCTCAAGCCGGGCGCATGTCGATCTGCCATGGTCGCAACTTGAAGAATTCTTCAATTTCATAGATGATGCTGCCTTGTATCCGGCAGGGGTGTGGCCGCGCGGCAGCGCCCGCGGCGAGGAGGGGCGCATGAGCGACGTTTTCGACCAGGAGCTTCGTGAGCAGCTCGCCGAGGCCCGCCGGCAGCGGGCAAGCGCTCGGGCGGCCGGCGACGAGGACGGCGCGCAGGCGTACGCCGGACGCATCACGCAGCTCCTGCGGATCGCCGCCCACCACGGCATCGAGGTCGAGCGCACCGCCGAGGAAGAGGAAGAAGACTGAGCATGGCCGTCCCGCTGTACCAGGCCAAGGCGGAGTTCTTCCGTACGCTCGGCCACCCGGCGCGCATCCGCGTGCTGGAACTGCTCCAAGACGGTTCGCGCCCGGTGCGCGAGTTGCTCGCCTCGATTGAGATCGAGCCGTCCAGCCTCTCCCAGCAGCTCGGCGTCCTGCGCCGCAGCAACCTGGTCACCGCCACCCGCGAGGGCAACACGGTGGTCTACGCGCTGAGCACGCCGGACGTCGCCGAGCTGCTGTGGGCAGCGCGCCGCATCCTCACCGAGATGATCACCGACCAGGGGACGCTGCTCGCCGAGCTGCGCTCGGCCGACCTGCCGGACGCAGTGGAGAAGACCGCGTGAGCGCCACGCGGACCACCCTCGGAGACCGGGCCGCCGGACGGGTCCGGGCCGTCCTGCCGAACCGCGCGATCCTCGCCACCATGGGGCGCTCGCCGCGCAAGGACCTGCTGGCCGGCCTGACGGTGGCGATCGTGGCCCTGCCGCTCGCGCTGGGATTCGGCGTCGCTTCCGGCGCCGGTGCCGAGGCCGGGCTGGCCACCGCTGTGGTCGCCGGGGCGCTGGCCGCGATGTTCGGCGGCTCCAACGTCCAGGTCACCGGCCCGACCGGGGCCATGACCGTCGTCCTGGTCCCGATCGTGCACCAGTACGGCACCTCCGGCGTACTCACCGTCGGCCTGATCGCCGGCGTGCTCCTGATCGCTCTCGCCCTCGGCCGGGCCGGCCGCTTCATGGCCTACGTCCCCGCCCCGGTGGTGGAGGGCTTCACCCTCGGCATCGCCGGGGTGATCGGGCTCCAGCAGGTGCCCGCCGCCCTCGGCGTCACGAAGGGTGACGCCGAGAACGTCGCGGTCGTGGCGGCCCAGGCCGTCGCCGACTTCGCCCGTCACCCGCACCCGGCGGCGATCGCGGTGGCGCTCGGCGTCGCCGCCGTGATGCTGGCCGGTGCCCGGTGGCGCCCCGGCATCCCGTTCTCGCTGATCGCCGTCGTCGCCGCGACCCTGGCGGCCCGCTTCGCCCACCTGGACGTGGCGACCATCGGTCACCTTCCGGCTGGACTGCCGCTGCCGTCCCTGGGGTTCCTGGACCTCGGCGCCGTTCCGCATCTGCTCACCGCCGCCTTCGCGGTCGCGGCGCTGGCGGCGCTGGAGTCGCTGATGTCGGCGACCGCCGCCGACGCGATGAGCGTCTCCGAACGCCACGACAGCGACCGGGAGTTGTTCGGTCAGGGAGTGGCCAACCTGGTCGCCCCGCTGTTCGGCGGCGTGGCCGCCACCGGCGCGATCGCCCGCACCGCCGTCAATGTCCGCTCCGGCGCCGCCTCCCGGCTTGCCGCCCTGGTCCACGCAGCCGTGCTCGCCGTAGTCGTCTTCGCCGCCGCACCCCTCGTGCGGGACATCCCGCTGGCCGCGCTCGCCGGTGTGCTGATCGCCACCGCGGTCCGGATGGTCGAGGTCGCCTCGCTGCGGGCGCTGGCCCGCAGCGGACGCGGCGAGGCCGCCATCCTGGTCCTCACCGCCGCCGCCACCCTCGCCTTCGACCTGGTCACCGCCGTCATCGTCGGCCTGGCCGTCGCCGGGATCCTGGCCCTGCGCCAGGTCGCACAGTCCGCGAGGCTCCAGCAGGTGCCCCTGCACGACGGCCTGCCGCCCGCCGACCACCACGAGGAGGAGCAGGCACTGCTCGCCGAGCACATCGTCGCCTACCGGATAGACGGCCCGGTGTTCTTCGCCGCCGCCCACCGCTTCCTCCTCCAGCTCGCCGAGACCGCCGACGTCAAGGTCGTCATCCTGCGCCTGTCCCGGGTCACCGCCATCGACTCCACCGGCGCCCTCGTCCTCGGCGACGCGATCGGCAAGCTGGAGCAGCACGGCATCCTGGTCCTGGTCTCCGGCGTCAAGCCCGGCCACCGGCGCACCCTGGACGCGCTCGGCGTCCTGGACGATCTGCAGGCGGCGGGCCGGGTCTTCGCCCACACCCCCGACGCCATCGCCCACGCCCGCACCCGACTGCACACCGCCGGCGTCCTGGCCGTCGCCACGGCGTGAAACGGAGCCGACCGATGACCGCACTCAGCGAGCCCCGGCGGTGAAGCGCCGCTGGGGACGCCGGAACCGGCGCGAACGGGACGACGTTCCGCCCGCCCGCGAGGACCCGCCCATCGCCTCCGGGCGGCATCTCACGCTGTCCCTTCCGACGCTCCCGTCCTCGATTCCGCTGGCCCGGCACACCGCACAGGTGCACTTCACTACGTGGGGCCTGCCGCGCGGAGCCGTCGTCCTGGACGCCGCTTTGCTGATCGTCACCGAGCTGGTGACCAACTGCGTGCGCCACGCCGCCGAGCGCTCACCCCAGCTCGGGCTGACCGTGAGCCTGGGCGACAGCTACCTCGAAGTCCTGGTGGCCGACCAGCACCCCCGCGTGCCGGGGGTGTCGGCCGGTGGCGGCCTGCAGGTGATCGCCGAACTCGTCTACGACTTCGGCGGCCACCTCGCCATCGCCCCCTCCACCCTGAGCGCGGGCAAGACCGTGCGCGTTCAACTGCCCCTGCCCGCCAAGCCCACACCCTGACCCGGAAGGACGCCCTTGCGCTTCGAGATCACCCCCTACGACGATCACGGCGCCCCGACGGCCCCCGACGTCGTCGACCTGACCACCCTGCGCGAACGGCTCACCCGAGCTGCCGTCACCGGCGAGCGCCTGCACATCCGCCCCGGGCCCCGCCACGACGGCCCCACCACCCGACCCCAGGAGTAGCGGCCATGGCGACGCCGCCTCGGAGGAGAAGAGCCGGCGCAAGGCCATCCTGATCCGCGCCGGGATCCACATTCTCGGCACCCACCTGTTCGCCGGCTCCGTCCTCCTGCTCTTCGCCCTCGGCAACCGCCACTGGACCCCGTCGCCGAACGAGCGTCGAGCGGACGTCCTGTGTCCCGCCCCATCCGGTCACTGACCCGCGCGACCGCCATTCTGCGCCTGCTCGCCGGCGGCGAACGCCGACTCGGCCTCGCGGACGTCGCCACCTCCCTGGGACCGGCCAAAGCCACCGCACACGGAACCTGCGGGCCATGCGGTCGTAGGCGACGACCTCGGTGACGGTATTTGCGACCTCTTCGCCGTAGGCGCTGACGTTCTGGATGGGGATAGCGCCGACCGTGCCTGGGATGCCGGCGAGGAACTCGATTCCGGCCGGGCCGTGTCGCAGTACGCGCCGCCGGGTGGCTTCCGCCGCAGAGGTGGGGCCGCCCCGGCGTCGGTTCCTGGGCGGCCCCACCGCAGGAGGCGCTTCCGGGGGCCTCCTGTGCAACGACTTTATCATTTGCTAAGATTCGCAACTGCGAGGACAGCGAAGGGGAGCCGGAGTGCGTATCTCACCGGGCCGAAGCGCCGTGGTGTCGTCCGCTCCGTACCTGGCGCCGGACGGGTCGTGCTGCACCGCGCCAGGTGTGCGGCACCACCGCCGATGGCCCGGGCTTCCGCTCCCCCCTGCTGGTCGGCGGGGCTGTCCTTGAGCTCACCGCCGCCCTTTCGGTGTGGTGTCTCCGACGGGAGGGCGGCGGTGGGCATGCAGTGGGAGCTTGAAGAGATGGACGGCGTCGGTGCCTTCGGCTCACGGGGTACCTCGGCGAACGGGTGGTGCGCCGGTTCCACGGTGCGTTTGACTGGGCCCGCGCACGCTGCACGGGCCCGCTGGTGATCGACCTGTCCGGCTTGTTCGGCTGGAGCCAGGAAGGCGAGGCGGCGATCGTCGATGCCGCCGGTTGACCTCCGCAGCCCCACCCGCGAAGCCCGGTCGGGCCACCCTTGTCGATCCCATGAACTGCGCAATTGCTAAAGTCGAACCAGATAGAGGTCCGCTTTCGAGCGCTGATGGAGACGGTGACGACGTGAACGCCGAAGCCCCCACCCCGCCTCCGGTGATCAGCGTCCCGCTGTACCAGCTGAAGGCCGAGTTCTTCAAGACGCTCGGCCACCCCGTGCGGATCCGGGTCCTGGAACTGCTGAGCCAGCGAGAGCACGCCGTCGCCGAGATGCTCCCCGAGGTCGGCGTGGAGGCCGCCCACCTGTCCCAGCAACTCGCCGTGCTGCGCCGTGCCCGGCTCGTCTCCTCCCGCCGCGAGGGCTCCACGGTCTACTACCGCCTCACCACCCCCGAGGTCGCCGAACTCCTCACGGTCGCCCGGGGCATCCTCAGCGACGTCATCACCGGCCAGGCCGAACTGCTGGACGATCTGCGGACGACCACCTGAGGCCGCCCTGCCGATAGCCTGCCGGGCATGATCATCGATCAGCGGTGACACCGCCGTCCTCACCCACGACGCCGCACGGGGCCTGGGCTGCCTCGGCCCCGTCGCCCGCGCCAGCAGCCTGCCCACCGACGCCCGCCACGCCCACCCCGACCACGACCACGGCGAGGCCCTCACCACCCACGTCCTGCCCGGCGGAGACGTCCTCGCCCGCTTCCGCATCCGCGCCCAGGAAGCACAGACCTCACCAGCCCTGGCCGAGCGCCTCGCCGACAGGTTGCCCCTCGGCGCCACTGCGGACCGGCCGCCTCCGTACGGCAATCACCGGCCAAGCAGCGGCAGCGGCCTCGCCGAGGGCTGGCGCGGCACCATCGCCACCCGGATCGAACTCGCGGCGACATCGCCTCCATCCCCACCGACGAGGGCTGGCTCCACCTGGCCACCGTCGTCGACATCAGTCCGGCGGCCGGACGAGGAGGCGATGGAGAAGCTTCGCCGGGCCTGGGAACGGCACGGTTTCTCCCTGCTCGCCGAGGGTGTGTACGCCTGCCGGATGGAGCCCTGACCACCGAACCGGCCCCGTCCGTGTGCATCCCTCGGCGGTGAACGGACGGGGCCCTGGTTGGCTGCTCGTCGGCCAGGGCTCTTGCCGTGTCTCAGACCTCGCCGAGGGGGACGTTCGGGTCGGCCAGGCGGTCGGGGTCCACCACGCGCTTGGAGACGATCAGGTCGCGGATCGGGTCGGTGACGTCCCAGATGTTGACGTTCATGCCCGCCAGGACGCGGCCGCCACCGGGGTCTGACCCGCCCTCTACGATGACGGTCCGGCACCCGCGGGTGCCGGACCGTCATCGTAGAGGGCCGTGGCTGTTGGTGGCCGGGGACTACTGGCTCAGCTGCGCCCGGCCGGGCCGGTCGGCTGTGCTGGATCAGTGGTGGCGGATACCGCGTCATGGGTGCGCGGGGTGAGGCTTGCCGGGGCAGGCGCCCGGTTGTGGCGTCAGGCTTCGATGGGCTGGTTGGCCCCATGAGGCGGTGAGTCCTCATCCTTCGAGCTCGCGGAGACGACAGTATGTGGCGCAGGAAGGGGTCCCATGCCGGGCGAGGGGACGGAGCGGAAGGCGCGCCGGGCGGCCGCTCGGAGTTCAGCGACGGCCTTGAGCAGTGGGATGCACGCCCGGACGACCTCGGCTGCGGCAGTCGGCAACCGGGCGATGGCGCCGAGCAGAAGAACCAGGCCGCCGATGGCGGCGAGGAGGGTAGTGAGGTCCATGAAGCTGCCTCTCCTGGTGAGCGGGTGATCTGACAGGAGTCACCATGGGCCGTACTCAAGCGTCGCTTCCCGCCGCCGACTCGTTCCGCCGAAAGAGGGCCTGGTCGGGGCGATACATTTTGGTTTCCGGTCCAGATCGGGAGCGGCCGCCAGAACCATTGGGGGATTTGGCTGCATGGGTGGGGTGGATCGCGATGGCGACTCGCAGCAGGCCTTTGGGGCACGGCTGAAGGTCCTGCTGAGGGCCTCCGGCTTGTCGCAGACGGACGCGGCCCGGGTTGCGAGCGGCCGGTCGGTGGTGATGGGCCGGGAGCCGGTCAAGATCACGAACGGGCAGATCAGTGCCTGGGTAACCGCCAGGAACCGGCCCGCGGACCTCGCCCTGCGACAGCTGGTACGGGTGCTGATTGAGGCGGCACGCCGGATTGACGCCCGGTTGGTGGCTGAAGGCCGACCTCCGCGGCAGCTACCTGACGGCCTGCTCGACGAGCAACGCTGGCCGGACTGGCTGAATGCGGCCAAAGGTGGGCACGGCCCGCCGCCTGCACCGACGGTGCGTGCGGCAGGACCACTGGCTCTTGGCGTCCACCGCGCTGTTCTCCCCGACAGCGTCCGCGACGGCGGCCGCGCCGTGGAGCAGCGCCCGCTCCTCACCCCGTATCTGGTGCGGGCGCACGACCTTCGGCTGCGGGCGCTCGTGGCCGGTGCAGTGGGGGGTGGGCCCTCCGTACTAGCCCTCCTCCTTGGCGAATCCACCACCGGGAAGACCCGTTCCCTCTACGAAGCGGCCTGTGAGTGCGCCGGGGACCAGCCACTGCAGCATCCTGCAGACGCCAAGGACCTTCATCAGCTTCTGGCCGCTGATGCGGTGACGCCGGGCACGGTGCTCTGGCTCAACGAAACGCAGCGCTACTTCCACGGCGAGAGCGGGGTCGACAACGCCAAGCGCCTCACTCGCCTTCTCAGCCGAGTCAGGGGCATCGTCGTCCTCGGCGCCATGTGGCGCAGCCCGTACTACACCGACCTGACGGCCCAGGGGCGCGTCAGCGGCAACGAGCCGATCCGTGACCTTCTCACGGGGGCGAGCACGGTCTGCCTCAACGTTCCCGATGCACTGACCGCTGAGCAGTGCGAGGAACTGAGGACGCTTGCCGACGGCGCAGCCACGGGATGCTCAGATGCGCGAGTGGCCGCAGCGCTGGAAGCCGGCATCCCGGATGACGGCAGAGTGATTCAGTACCTGAGTGGGGGACCCGAGCTGCTCGCCGCCTACCGCGACGAGACACTGTTCAGCCCGGTTGAGCATGCCCTGATCACTGCGGCTCTGGACGCCCGACGCCTCGGTCATGCTCAGCCCATTTCCGCAGAGCTCCTGGCCGCGGCGGCCGACGGCTACCTCAGCGCGCGTCAGCGCCCGAGCGACCCGGACTGGGCCACAACGGCGCTCGCCGACATCACCCGCGGATACCGCGGCGGCGACCCGCACAACCGGTCCGACATCTTCCACACCCTCACCGCGCTGACCAGCCACGTCAGCCGATCCGGGAGCCCACAGGCCTACGTGCCTGCCGACTATCTCGATCAGCAGACGCGTCACTGCAGAGAAGATCAGCTCGGCCCGGCGAGCCTCTGGGATTCCCTGGTCGCCCATGCCTCCGACCCCGACGACCTGAACAGTCTCGCGGGGGCAGCCGAAAAGCGGGGCCTGTTCAAGGTGTCCGCGGCCCTCCACCGGAAGGCCTTCCTCAGCGGACACCCACGGCCGGCGAATTTCGTCCGGGTGGTCAGCCGGCACAACCTCGACCCATCACAACGCGCCGCTTTGTGGATCGCCGGTCAGATGGAGCTGAATTCGGGATCCCCAGTCGCCGACGTGCTCGTCGAGCTTCAACGCGCAGAAGCGCATGAGGCAGTACGAGAGCTGCTGAGCCGCCGACCGGAAGCCGCGGTGGACATCAGCGAGCCAGGAGGCGTCACAAACCTCCTGCAGGTGTTGCGATCCATCGGGGACAAGGAGGCGGTACGGGCACTGCTGGACCGCAAACCAGCGGATCACGCGCGTATGGATACGTTCGTTGTTGCCCGTCTGCTAGTGTCCTGAGTCTGGAATTCGCTTCAGATATCCGGCGAGGCGTTCGAGGATCTCGTCTGCGGTCTTTGTCCAGACGTACGGCTTCGGGTCGG
>NZ_JBHXTG010000135.1:0-10519 GCF_042677465.1 Kitasatospora sp. NPDC127111 | reverse complement strand
CGAACCCTGACCCGCGAACGCGAACACCGTCCGCGCACCCGGCCGCGCCACACCCGACACCACCGAACCCGACGGCACCCCGGCGGCCAGGCTCTCCACGCCACCGACCAACTCGGCACGCTCGCCGCCGACCACCACGGCCCGGTGCTCGAACACCGACCGGGTCGCCGCCAGCGACCACGCCACGTCCGCCGGAGCCAGCTCCGGCCACGCCGCCACCCAGTCCCGCAGCCGCTCCGCCTGGGCCGTCAGCCCCTCGGCCGTACGGCCCGACACCAGCCACGCGCCGGCACCCGACACCACCGGAGCCGTCTCCGGCGCCCGGGCGGCCTCGGCGGCCCCGGCCGCCGGGGCCTCCTCCACGATGATGTGCGCGTTGGTGCCGCTCAGCCCGAACGAGGACACCCCCGCACGACGCGGGCGCTCCCCGGCCGGCCACGGCACCGACTCCGTCAGCAGTTGCACGTCGCCGGCCGTCCAGTCCACGTGCGGCGAGGGCTCGTCGACGTGCAGGGTCTTCGGCAGCTGCTCGTGCTGCAGGGCCAGCACCATCTTGATCACGCCGGCGACACCGGCCGCCTGCTGGGAGTGGCCGATGTTGGACTTCACCGAACCGAGCAGCAGCGGCCGGCCCTCCGGCCGGTCCTGACCGTACGTCGTCAGCAGCGCCTGCGCCTCGATCGGGTCGCCCAGCGTGGTGCCCGTCCCGTGCGCCTCGACCACGTCGACGTCGGCGGCCGACAGCTGGGCGCTCGCCAGCGCCGCGCGGATCACCCGCTGCTGCGACGGCCCGTTCGGCGCCGTCAGACCGTTCGACGCGCCGTCCTGGTTCACCGCCGAACCGCGCACCACCGCGAGCACCTTGTGCCCGTTGCGCAGCGCGTCCGACAGGCGCTCGACGACGACCATGCCGGCGCCCTCGCCCATTCCCATGCCGTCCGCCGCGGCCGAGAACGCCTTGCAGCGCCCGTCCTCGGCCAGGCCGCGCTGCCGGGAGAAGCCGACGAAACCCATGGTGGTGGCCATGACCGTGACGCCGCCGGCCAGCGCCAGCGAGCACTCCCCGGCGCGCACCGCCTGGCAGGCCAGGTGCAGCGCCACCAGGGACGAGGAGCACGCCGTGTCGACGGACACCGCCGGCCCCTGCAGACCGAGCAGGTAGGAGATGCGGCCGGACATCACGCTGGCCGCACCACCGGTCATGAGGTGCCAGTCGAGGCCCTCCATGGTCTGCAGGGACTGGTGCGCGACGTAGTCGGAGGGGGCGACGCCGACGAACACGCCGGTCTGCGAGCCCCGGAGCGAGGCCGGGTCGACCCCGGCCCGCTCCAGCGCCTCCCACGAGGTCTCCAGCAGCAGGCGCTGCTGGGGGTCCATCGCCAGCGCCTCGCGCGGGCTGATCCCGAAGAACCCCGCGTCGAAGCCGGCCGCGTTCCGCAGGAACCCGCCCTCGACCACGTAGGAGGTGCCCTGGTGGTCCGGGTCGGGGTCGTAGACGCCCTCGGTGTCCCAGCCCCGGTCCGTCGGGAAGCCG
Organism: Kitasatospora sp. NPDC127111; assembly: GCF_042677465.1. Classification (NCBI taxonomy): domain Bacteria; kingdom Bacillati; phylum Actinomycetota; class Actinomycetes; order Kitasatosporales; family Streptomycetaceae; genus Kitasatospora; species Kitasatospora sp. NPDC127111. The sequence continues at coordinate 8,985 of NZ_JBHXTG010000135.1, read as the reverse complement.
GAGATCGCGTCCCCGCCGGCGGCGAGCAACTCCCACAGTTCCTCGGGAGTCGTCACGCCGCCGGGGTACCGGCAGCTCATGCCGACGATCGCCAGCGGCTCCGAGGCCGCCGAGACGAGCTGCCGGTTCCGCTGCCGCAGCCGCTCGGTCTCCTTCACGGAGGCACGCAGCGCTTCAAGGAGCTTGTCGGCCTGTCCGGTCATCGCTGCCTCCACGCATCGAGCATCATCAACATCACTCCGCCTCGCCGTCGAGGGCCAGACGGATCAGGCTGTCGGCGTCCAACGCGTCGATGTCCTCGACGTCTTCGCCCTGGTCGCCCCTCAGGGCGTCGTCGCGGACGTCGGCGAGCCGCATCAGCGCCTCCATGAGCCCGGCGTCACGGAACCTGGACAGCGGCACGGTCGCGAGCGCCTTCCGGAGTTTCTCCTCGGCGGCGTCCGCCTCGCCATGTTCAACCAGCTCGGGCAGCAGCTTCTCCTGCAGGAGCGCGGCCAGTTCCGTGGGGTTGGGGTGGTCGAACACCAGCGTGGCCGGCAGTCGCAGCCCGGTCGCGGTGCTGAGCCGGTTGCGCAGTTCCACCGCGGTGAGCGAGTCGAAGCCCAGGTCGGTGAAGGCCCGGGTGGACTCGATCGCCTCGGCGGAGGCGTGCCCCAGCACGGCCGCCACGTGGGACCGGACCAGGTCGGTGAGCAGCCGCATCCGCTCCTGCTCCGACTGCCCGGCCAGCTGCTGGCGCAGCGAGTCCGCGCCGGTGGTGCCCGAGGAGGCGCTGCGCCGTCCCGTTCCGCCGCTGACCAGGGCCCGCCACAGCGGCGGGACGTCCGCGCTGCGGGCGGCCTGCGACCGCAGCCCGGCCAGGTCCAGCTTGGCCGGCACCAGCACCGCCTCGTCCCTGGCCAAGGCCAGGTCGAACAGCGCCAGGCCCTCGTCCGCGCCCAGTGCCGCGACGCCGCCGCGGTTGATGCGGGCCCGCTCGGAGTCGCTGAGCCGCCCGGTCAGGGCGCTGGCCTCGGCCCACATGCCCCAGGCCAGGGACGTGCCGGGCAGTCCGGCCGCCCGGCGGTCGGCCGCCAGCGCGTCCAGGAAGGAGTTGGCGGCGACGTAGTTGCCCTGGCCGGGGCTGGAGAAGGTCGCCGCGGCCGAGGAGAACAGGACGAAGTGGTCCAGGTCCAGGCCCCGGGTGAGCTCGTGCAGGTGCCACGCGCCGTCGGCCTTGGGCCGCATCACCGCCGCCACCCGCTCCGGGGTCAGCGACGCGATCGTCGCGTCGTCGAGGACACCGGCCGTGTGGACGACGCTCGTCAGCGGGGCCTCCGCGGGAACCCCCGCCAGGACGGCGGCCAGGGCGTCGCGGTCCGCGGCGTCGCAGGCCACGATCCGCACCCTGGCGCCCAGTTCCGCCAGCTCCGCGGCCAGCGCGGCCGCGCCCGGGGCGGACGGGCCCGAACGGCCGGTCAGGACCAGCCCGTCGGCGCGTCCGGTGGCCGCCAGGTGCTTGGCCACCAGGCCGCCCAGCGTGCCCGTGCCACCCGTCACCAGCGCCGACCTGCCGGAGGTCCGCGGCTCGGCCGGGCCGGCCGTGACGGTGAGGACCAGCTTGCCGGTGTGGCGGGCCTGCTGCATGAAGCGGAACGCCTCGCGCGCCCGCCGCACGTCCCAGGCCCGCACCGGCAGCCTCGTCAGCTCACCGGCCGCCATCAGCTCGACGATCCGGCCGAGCATCACGCCGAGCCGCTCGGGGCCGGCTTCGCCCAGGTTGAAGGGCCGGTAGACGACACCGGGGTGCTCCGCCGCCAGGGCGTCCGCGTCCCGGAGGTCGGTGCGGCCCATCTCGACGAACGCGCCGCCGCGCGGCAGCAGCCGCAGGGACGCGTCCGTCAGCTCGCCCGCCAGGGAGTTGACCACGATGTCGACACCGGCGCCGCCGGTGGCGGCGAGGAAGTCCCCCTCGAAGCCGGCGTTGCGGGACGAGGAGACGTGCGCCTCGTCCAGGCCCATCCCGGCCAGCACCGGCCACTTCGCCGGGCTTGCCGTCGCGAAGACCTCCAGACCCAGGTGCCGGGCGATCTGCACCGCCGCCATGCCGACACCACCGGTACCGGCGTGCACCAGCACCCGCTGGCCCGCCTTCGCGCCGGCCAGTTCGACCAGGGCGTACCAGGCCGTCATGAAGGCGCTCGGGACGGATGCCGCCTCGGCGTAGGACCAGCCGGCCGGGATCCGCACCAGCTGGCGCGCGTCCGTCACGGCGACCGGCCCGAACGCGCCCTCGGCGACGCCCATCACGCGGTCGCCCACGGCCAGGCCGGTCACCTCGGGGCCGGTCTCCAGCACCGTTCCGGCGATCTCACTGCCCATCACCCCGCCGCCCGGGTACATGCCCAGGGCGATCAGCACGTCACGGAAGTTCAGCCCGGCCGTCCGGACCGCCACCCGGACCTGCCCGGCCTCCAGCCGGTCCCCCGCCTGCGGCGCCGCCGCGAGCACGAGGCCGTCCAGCGAGCCACCGGCGTCCGGCTCCAGCCGCCACAGGCCGCCCTCGGGCACCGCCAGGTCGCCCGCCGGGCGGGCCAGCCGCCGCGCGTGGGCCACGTCGCCGCGGATGGCCAGTTCCGGTTCGCCGGCGGCGAGCGCCGTCGGCAGCGCGGTCAGGGCGACCGGGTCGCCGGTGGCGGGGAGGTCGACGAGGACCAGCCGGCCCGGGTTCTCCGACTGCGCCGAGCGCAGCAGACCCCAGACCGCGGCGGCCGGCAGATCGGCGATCCGCTCACCGGCCGAGGCGGCCACAGCGCCCCGGGTGACGACCACCAACTGGGCCGCCTCCAGGAGCTCTTCGGCCAGCCAGTCCTGGGCCAGCTCCAGGGCCTCGCCGGTCGCCCGGCGGGCGGCCTCGGCCGCGTCACCGCCGGCCTCGTCACCGGCCAAGGCCAGGACGATGCCGGGGGTGATCTCCCCCGCCTCGGTGGCATCGGCCACCTCGGCCAGGTCGGCGAAGGAACGGACCGGCACACCGGCCGCACCCAGCGCCTCGGCCAGGCCGAAGCGGTCGGCGCCGATCAGCGCCCAGTCCCCGGACGGCACCGCCTGAGCACCGGAGACCGGAGCCCACTCGACGGTGAACAGGGAGTCCGCCATCGCGGAGTCCGCGGAGCGCAGTTGGGCCGCCGCCACCGCGCGGGTGATCAGCGAGGCCACCGACACCACCGGGGCACCCGTGGCGTCCGCCGCCGTCAGCGTCAGGCTGCCCTGCGCGTCCCGGCGCAGCCGGGCCCGGAGAACAGAAGCGCCGGCCGCGTGCAGTTCGACGCCCGTCCAGGCGAACGGCAGCCGCACCTGACCCGGCTCGCCCTCCTCGGCACCGCCGACCAGGGCGCTGGCGTGCAGCACCCCGTCCAGCAGCGCCGGGTGCAGACCGAACGCCCCCGCGTCTGCCGCCACGCTCTCGGGCAGCGCCACCTCGGCGAAGAGGTCCTCGCCGCGGCGCCACACCGCCCGCAGCCCCCGGAACGCCGGGCCGTAGCCGTAGGACGCGCCTGCGCCGGCCTCGTACATGCCGGTGACGTCCACCGCCGTGGCACCGCGCGGAGGCCAGACCGTGAAGTCCTCCTCCGTGACCGCCGGCTCCCCGGCGGGGGCGATCACACCGCTCGCGTGCTGCGCCCAGTCCTGCTGGGCGTCGGGGCGGGAGAACACCTCGACCGTCCGGCGTCCGTCCGCGTCGGCGTCGGCGACGACGACCTGGACCTGGACGCCGGAGCCGTCGGCGGGCAGAACGAGCGGTGCCTGCAGCGTCAGTTCCTCCAACAGGCCGCAACCCACCTGGTCCCCGGCGCGCACCACCAGCTCGACGAAACCGGTGCCCGGCAGGAGCACGGACCCGCCGATCGCGTGGTCGGCCAGCCACGGGTGCGTCCGCACGGACAGCCGCCCGGTGCAGACCAGACCCGCACCGCCGGCCAGCTCGACCGCCGCACCCAGCAGCGGGTGCCCGACCGCGCCCAGGCCCAGCGACACCGCGTCCCCGCCGATAGCCGGACCGGCCGCGCGCGGCCAGTAGCGCTCGTGCTGGAAGGCGTAGGTCGGCAGCTTGACCGGGTCGGCGGACGGCAGGACGGCCGTCCAGTCGACCGCCACGCCGTTGACGAAGGCCTCGGCCAGCGAGGTGAGCAGGCGCTGGGCGCCACCGTCGTCACGCCGCAGCGTCCCGCAGACGGCGGCCGGCACCGAGGCGGAGTCCAGCGCGACCTCTTCGAGGGTGTCGTTCATCGCGCCCATCAGCACCGGGTGCGGGGTGACCTCCACGAACACCTGGTGGCCCTGACCGGCGAGCGTCCGCACGGCGCGGTCGTAGTGCACCGTCGCGCGCAGGCTGGCGTACCAGTAGGCGGCGTCCAGCTCCTCGCCGGTCAGGGTCTCGCCCGTCATCGCGGAGACCATCGGGACGCGGCCGCGGCGCGGGGTGATCCCGGCCAGCACGGAGGTGATCTCCTCCTCCAGCCGGTCGACCTGAGCACTGTGCGAGGCGTAGTCGACCGCGACCATCCGGGCGCGCACGCCCTCGGCCTCGAACTCCGCCCTCAACTCCTCCAGAGCCTCGGGCTCGCCCGAAACCACCACCGCGGCAGGGCCGTTGACAGCCGCCAGGGAGAGCCGCTCGCCGAACCGGGCGATCCGCTCCTCCACCACGGCGGCCGACCGGCTCACCGACAGCATCCCGCCGAGACCGGCGAGGACCTTCAGCGACTGCGAGCGCAACGCCACCACCCGGGCGCCGTCCTCCAACGACAGCATCCCGGCCACCGTCGCCGCCGCGATCTCACCCTGCGAGTGACCCACCACCGCGGCGGGGACCACCCCGGCGGCCTCCCACACCTCCGCCAGCGAGACCATCACGGCCCACAGCGCCGGCTGAACGACGTCCGCCGCCTCCAGGGCGGGAGCACCCTCCGCACCCGCCAGCACCTCGTCCAACGACCAGTCCACGTACGGCGCCAGCGCCGCCGCGCACTCCGCCAGCCGCGCCGCGAACACCGGGCTGGCCTCGGCGAGCTCCCGGCCCATGCCGACCCACTGCGAACCCTGACCCGCGAACGCGAACACCGTCCGCACACCCGGCCGCGCCACACCAGAAACGACGGCACCACTGGGCACACCGGCCGCGAAGCTCTGCAGCCCCGACACCAGCTCCTCACGCCCGCCACCGACCACCACGGCCCGGTGCTCGAACACCGACCGCGTCGTCGCCAACGACCACGCCACCTCGGCCGGCGTGAGATCGGGCCGCGCGGTCACCCAGTCGTACAACCGCTCCGCCTGCCCGGCCAGCCCCTCGGCCGACCGGCCCGACACCAGCCAGGCCCCGACCTCGCCGGGCTCGACCACCTTGGCGACGTCGCCCTGGCCGTCGTTCCCGGGCGCGCCGGGCTCGGCGGGCTCGGCGACCGCGGGGGCCTCCTCCAGGATGACGTGCGCGTTGGTGCCGCTCAGGCCGAACGAGGACACGCCGGCTCGCCGCACCCGGCCGTTGACCGGCCACGGCGTCGCCTCCGTCAGCAGCTCCACCTCACCGGCGGACCAGTCCACGTGCGGCGACGGCACGTCGGCGTGCAGGGTCTTCGGCAGCTGCTCGTGCTGCAGCGCCATCACCATCTTGATCACACCGGCCACACCGGCGGCCGCCTGGGTGTGCCCGATGTTCGACTTCACCGAGCCCAGCCGCAGCGGGCCGTGCTCGCCCCGCTCCTGGCCGTACGTCGCCAGCAGCGCCTGCGCCTCGATCGGGTCGCCCAGCTTGGTGCCGGTGCCGTGCGCCTCGACCACGTCGACGTCGGCGGCCGTCAGTCCGGCGTTCGCCAGCGCCGCGCGGATCACCCGCTGCTGCGAGGGGCCGTTGGGGGCGGTCAGACCGTTGGACGCGCCGTCCTGGTTGGTCGCACTGCCGCGCAGCACCGCGAGCACCGGGTGCCCGTTGCGCCGGGCGTCCGACAGCCGCTCCACGACGAGCACGCCCGCGCCCTCGGCGAAGCCCATGCCGTCCGCCTCGGCCGAGAAGGCCTTGCAGCGGCCGTCCTTCGCCAGGCCGCTCTGCTCGCTGAAGCCGACGAAGCCCTCGGGGCTCACCAGGATGGTGACACCGCCGGCCAGGGCCATCGAGCACTCGCCGGAGCGCAGGGCCTGGGCGGCCATGTGCATCGCCACCAGGGACGACGAGCAGGCCGTGTCGACCGTCACCGCCGGGCCTTCGAGCCCGAGCGCGTACGACACGCGGCCGGACAGCACGCTCGTCGCGTTGCCGGTGATGAGGTGGGCCATGCCCTCGATGTCCGCGCCGTAGCCGTAGCCGGAGGTGTAGCCGCCGACGAAGACGCCGGTCGCGCTGCCGCGCAGCGACTCCGGGTCGATGCCGGCCCGCTCCACCGCCTCCCAGGAGAGCTCCAGCAGCAGGCGCTGCTGCGGGTCCATCGCCAGGGCCTCACGCGGGCTGATGCCGAAGAAGCCGGCGTCGAACCCGCTCATGTCCTGGACGAACCCGCCGGCCCGGACGTACGAGGAGTCGCCGAGGGCCTCCAGGTCCCAGCCGCGGTCGTCCGGGAAGCCGGAGATCCCGTCCCCGCCGGAGGCCAGCAGGGCCCACAGCCCGTCGGGGTCGACCACGCCGCCGGGGTAGCGGCAGGCCATGCCGACGATCGCGATCACATCGTCGCCGGCGATCGTGGCGGGCACGGCCGTCGGCGCGTCGGCGCCGTCCGGCTGGGCCCCCAGCAGCTCCGCCTCCAGGTAGTCGGCCAGCGCGGCCGTGGTGGGGTAGTCGAACAGCAGGGTCGCGGGCAGCCGCAGGTCCGTGGCGGAGCTGAGGTCGTTGCGCAGCTCCACCGCGGTCAGGGAGTCGAAGCCGAGTTCGCTGAACGCGCGGTTGACCTCGACCGTGTCGGGCGAGGGGTGGCCGAGCACGTGCGCGGCCTTCGCCTGGACGAGTTCGGTCAGCACCCGGCGCTGCTCGGCCCGGCTCATGCCGGCCAGGCGGCGCACCAGGTCCTGCTCGACCGGTGCGGCCGGGACCTCGGCCAGCATCGCGGCCAGCCGGTGGATCTCCGGCAGGTCCCGCATCAGGGGGACCTGCAGCAGGCTCGCCGCCGACTGCGGCGCCGCGAGGATGACGGACCAGTCGATGTTCGTCACCGTCAGCACGGTGTCGCGGCCGTCCAGTGCCTCGCCCAGCGCCCGGACCGCGAGCTCCGGGTCCATGACGCCTTCCCACTGGTTGCGGGCCAGCCGCTGCCGCGCCGCCTCGGAGCCCTGCGCCACACCGGCCGCCCACGGGCCCCACGCGACGGCGAGCGCGGCCAGGCCGCGGCTGCGCCGGTTCTCGGCCACGGCGTCCAGGTAGGCGTTCGCCGCACCGTAGTTGGCCTGGCCCGGGCCGCCCGTGGTGGCCACCACGGAGGAGAACAGGACGAAGGCGTCCAGGTCCAGGTCCGCGGTCAGCTCGTCCAGGTGGGCCGCGCCGGCGGCCTTGGCCGCGAGCACCGACTCCAGCCGCGCCGCCGAGAGGCCGTCGATCACGCCGTCGTCGAGCACCGCCGCCGTGTGCACCACCGTGCCGAGCGCGGGGCCGCTCACGGCGATCCGGTCCAGCAGCGCGGCCAGCTGGGACCGGTCGGCCGCGTCGCAGGCCACCACGTCCACACCGGTGCCCCGGGTGGCCAGTTCGGCCGCCTGGGCGGCGACGCCGGGGGCGCCGGCGCCGGAGCGGCTGGTCAGCACCACGCGCTCGATCCCGCGCCCGGCGAGCCAGCGCGCCACGTACCCGCCGAGCGCACCGGTACCACCGGTGATCAGCGCGGTCCCGTTCCTCGGCCGCCAGGCGCCGGTCGCCGACGGCTGGGGGGCGTGGGTCAGCCTGCGGCCCACGATCCCGGCCGGCCGCAGCGCGGCCTGGTTCTCGTCGCAGCCGGCCAGCACGGTCACGAGCTGCGCGCCGGTCCGCTCGTCCAGGACGGGCGGCAGGTCGATCAACCCGCCCCAGCGGTCCGGGAATTCGAGGCCGACGACGCGGCCGAAGCCCCACACCTGCGACTGCAGCGGGCTGGTCAGCACCTCGCTCGGGGCGGTGGCGACGGCGCCGCGGGTGAGGATCCAGAGCGGTGCGAGGACCTCGGCGTCGCCGAGGGCCTGCACCAGGCCCAGCGTGGCGGCCAGGCCGACGGTCACCACCGGGTGGGCGGGCAGGCGCGTCTCGTCGGTCGCGAGGAGCGACAGCACGCCGGACACCGCCGCGCCGCCGCCCTGCTGCGCCTCGTCGATCAGCGCGGCGATCCCGGCCCGGTCGACGGTCCCGGCCGGGACCTCGACGAACACGACCTCGGCCCCGCGGGAGGACAGCGCCGCCACGCAGCCCTGCGCCACGTCGCCGTCGATCTCCCCGGCGGGGAGGACGACCAGCCAGCGGCCCGAGAGGCGGGCGAGGCCGCCGGGCTCGGTCGCCGGTGACCAGGTCACGCGGTAGCGCCAGCCCTCCGTCACCGAGCGGTCGCGCTCGCGGCGGCGCCAGGACGCCAGCGCGGGCAGGACGGCGCTGAGTTGCTTCTGGTCCTCGATCGCCAGCGTGTCGGCGATCCGGGCCAGGTCTCCGCCCTCGACGGCGGCCCAGAACCGGGCCTCGGCGGCCGTGCTCGTGCCGTCTCCGCCCGACGCGGGCGCGGGGACGTCGGCGGACTGGAGCCAGTACCGCTGGTGCTGGAAGGCGTAGGTCGGCAGCTCGACCGGCTCGGCGGCGGGCAGGACGGTCTTCCAGTCGACGGGCAGACCGCCGACGTAGGCCTGCGCGAACGCGGTGAGCAGACGAGCGGCGCCCGCGTTGTCACGCTCCAGCGTGCCCACCGTCAGAACGTCGGCGATGCCCGCGTCCTCAGCCGTCTCGGTCACCGACGCGGTCAGCACCGGGTGCGGGGACACCTCGACGAACGCGCCGTAACCCCCGCC
>NZ_JBHXTG010000134.1:0-10769 GCF_042677465.1 Kitasatospora sp. NPDC127111 | reverse complement strand
GTTGGCGGCTGCGGCGAGCTCTGCCGGCGGGGCGAAGCGCCGCTCCTCCTTGAGCAGGTTGGCCAGGCTCTCGTTGCTCAACGCGCACTCCTCATGCTGTTCCTGCGGTTCCTTGCCGGTCCTCACCGGCCCTCGCCGGGGGCGGGCTCGCTCCCGGTCCGCGCCGGGGGTGGCCCTCCCGGCGCCACCCCTCGATCATCACGGGCGCCGGACGCCCTCGGTCCCGCTCGGGGCTGAACTCTCGGTGCCCGAACTTAAACCTTTCGGTACCGGGCCGGCCGGTGGCGGGAAACCGCCCCGGGGCCGTACCACGGGCCGAAACCCCGTCAACCGGCCAAAGCCTTCGGTTCCGACCGTCATCCGCCACCCGTCCCGCGCTCCTAGCCTGGCCACCGGCGGTGCCCGGCGACCGGGCCCGCCGAGCGGCCGCACCCGTCCCGCACGGGTCCGGCCCCTCGCCCGACGGGGGACGCCAGCAAGGGGAACATCGGATGGCACTGCACAGGACGGCAACGGGACGAACCGAGCGGGTGGTCACGGCCGGGCCCCCGACGAACCGGCCGCTCACCGCTCTCACGGCCGCCGCCCTCCTCCTGCTCGGCGGGTGCGGCACCGCCGCCGACGGCACCGCCGCCGGACCCCCGGCCGCCCCGGGCTCGACGGTGCCGGGCCACGGCACCGCCACCGACCGGCCGACGGGGGCGCCGGACGCCTCCCCGAGCGGGTCGAGGAGGCCGGAGGACCGTGCGCTCCCGGGTGGCCTCGGCGACCCGGCCACCGCACCGACGGGCAGCCCGGTGTTCGAGACCGACGGGCCCCGCAACCCCTCCTACGGGGGCCTGGGAACGCTGACCGCCTGCGACTCCGGGCGGCGCCTGGCCGTCCTGGACGCCCCGCTGTCCGACGTGCCCGACGGCGCCCGGGTGGGCAGCACGGCGCCCACCGGCGCCAACGGCGAGGAGTGGCTCGTGTGGACCGAGCCGGACGGCGGCCTGGTGCTGCAGTCCCTGCTCTCCAGCGGCTCACCCGTGCCCCGGCTGGTCACCGCGGACCAGGGTGGCGAGGTCGCGGTCCGGGACGAGGCCGCGGCGGGCACCGACGGCGTCCCGGCGCAGCGCTGGCAGCTCACCGACCGCCGGCCGCAGCCGGGCGCCGCCTCGGCGGACGGCTCCGCCACGCCCGACTGTCTGCGGATCAGGACCCAGGACGGCACCGGCTGCCTGCTCGACCACGGCGCCGAGTTGCCCCTGGTGGTCGGTGACTGCTCGTCGCGCGCCGCCTGGTGGAGCCCGCAGGGCCTGGCCACCCCGACCGGCGTCTGACGGCCCGTCCGACATCCCTCGACCGATCGGAGTCCGCCATGCCACCGACCAGCACCAGCGCCGGCACGACCGGCACCACCACCGTCCGCCCGTTCCCGTCGGCCGCCACGTCCGCCCCGGCCGGCGCGGACGACCCCGTCGCGCTGTACGCCGTCGACACGGCCGGTGCCGGACGGGCCGTCACCCGCGACGAACTGGCCGAGCAGGTCGACCGGGCCACCACCGCACTCGGCCGGCTCGGCGTGCGCCCGGGCGACCGGGTCGCCCTGCAACTGCCCTTGATCCCCGAGGCCGTGGTCGCGCTGCTGGCCTGCACCCGGATCGGCGCGGTCGCCACCACGCTCGCCCCGTGGGCGTCCCGGCAGCACGATCCGGCCGACGAGCTCGCCCGGCGCCGCCTCCGGCGCGTCCGCCTGCTGGTGACCACCGACGAGCGGGCCCCCGCCGGGGGCCGGCCCGCCGCGCTCGGGGCGCCGCCGGTCCTGGTGGTGCGCACGGACAGCGGACCCGCCCGCCGGCCGGACGACGGGTGGGCGTGGTGGCACCGTGCCCTCGCCGTGCCGTCGCCCCGGCCGCCCGGCCTCCACGGCCCCGCACCCGAGGAGCACGCGGCCGGTCTGCGGCTCGGCCTCCGCGGCCCCGCCGACGTCTACTGGTGCGCCGCCGGCCTCGACTGGCTGGTCCGCCACCCCGGGGCCGTGGCCGGACCGCTGGCCCTCGGGGCGGCGCAGGTCCTCTGCGAGGATCCCGCCCGCTCCGCCCGCCCCGAGCAGCTCCTGGAGACGCTGCACGCCTACGGGGTGACCGTGCTCCACACCCACCCCGACTCCCTGCACGACGTCCTGCGGCAGTCCCCCGCGACCGGGCGGCACGCGCCGGACGCACCCGGCCTGCGCCTCGTCGCGGCGGTCCCCCACCCCTCCGAGGACTCCGCCCCCGACCACTGGTACTGGCACCGGGAACACCTCCCCGCGCCGGCCTGGCAGCTGCGGCACGGCCCCAGCCCCTGGTCGCCGCCGCCCGCGGCCACCCCGACCGGTTCCCGCCCGGAGCGCCCCGGCACCGCCGCCCGGCCCTGACCCGCGGCCGCCCACCAGACCGACAGCCTCACCTCTCGGCCGGGCCCGAAAAGCAGAATCACCGTCAGCTCTTTTCGGAGGCCATGGCGAAAGCGGCCGGGGGCCGGCGGTCCACCCCCGCGGAATGCCGGCCCGGGGGAATGCCGGCCCGCGGAGAATTCCGAACCCACCGACTCTCCGGGAATTCCGGCGCGGTTATCCGCCGCCCGGGCGGGTCGTGGGTTGGCGAACGGCATCAGAGTCCGGCACAAAACACCGGCCAGTCGTGCACTCCACCCGTCATCCATCGGATTCCGCCTTCCCATCGAATTCGTACGGCGTGCGGAACGGGGCGCTTTTCAGCCGGCAGCAGTCGGTCGTCGGCGCAACGAATTCACCAGGAGAGCACCGCGTGAGGCTCGCACTCGTACGCCTCGACTTCGCCCCTGAGCAGCCCCGGCCCCCAGCCCCGCGGACACCCGCGAGCACGCCGAGCACCCTCGTCCGGGCGTCCTGAGCGTCCGAGGCGTCCGGGGGCGGGCTCCTCAGAGCGTCTGCTCCGCCCAGATGATCTTGCACGCGGGGGTGTACCGCGTGCCCCAGTGCTCGGCCAGCTGGGCGACGAGGAACAGGCCGCGTCCGCCCTCGTCCGTGTCCGCGGCGTAGCGCAGGTGCGGGGAGGTGCTGCTGGTGTCCGAGACCTCGCAGATCAGGGTCCGGTCCAGGATGAGACGGACGCCGATCGGCCCGCTGCCGTACCGGATCGCGTTGGTGATGAGTTCGCTGAGGATCAGCTCCGTGGTGAACGCCGGCTCCACCAGCCCCCACTCCGCCAGCTTCCGGCCGGCCGAGGCCCGGACCCCGGCCACGGCGGCCGGGTCCGGCGGGACGTCCCACTGGGCGATCCGGTCGGCCGGCAGCGCACGGGTGCGGGCCACGAGCAGGACGGCGTCGTCCGTCGAACTCGCGGGCAGCAGGGCGTCGAACACCGCGTCGCAGGTCTGCTCGGGCGTCCGGTCGGCGGCCGCCAGGGCGTCGCGCAGCAGTCCGAGCCCGCGGTCGATGTCCCGGCGGCGGTCCTCGACGAGGCCGTTGGTGTACAGCACCAGCCGGCCGCCCTCGGGCACCCGCACACGTGCCGTCTCGAACGGCAGGCCGCCCACGCCGAGCGGCGGACCGGCCGGCAGGTCGAGGTACTCCACCGTGCCGTCGGGCGCGATGAGCGCGGGCGGGAGGTGGCCGGCCCGGGCCAGCTCGCAGGTCCGCGACACCGGGTCGTAGATCGCGTACAGGCAGGTGGCTCCGGTGATCCCGGTGCCGTCCCGCGCGGCGGCGTCGTCCTTGTCGATCCGGTTGACCAGTTCGTCGAGGTGCGCCAGGAGGTCGTCGGGGGGCAGGTCCAGCATGGAGAAGTTGTGCACGGCCGTCCGGAGGCGGCCCATGGTGGCGGCCGCGTGCACGCCGTGCCCGACGATGTCCCCCACGACCAGCGCGACCCGGGTGCCGGACAGCGGGATGACGTCGAACCAGTCGCCGCCGACGCCCGACCGCGCGGGCAGGTAGCGGTAGGCGACGTCGAGGGCGTTCTGCTGGGGCAGCCCGCGGGGCAGCAGGCTGTGCTGCAGGGTCACGGCCATGCTGTGGTCGCCCGTGACGGCCGAGGAGATCTGTTCCTGGGTGGCGTACTTCGTGTCGAAGACGCCGGTGTTGCGGCCGAGGCGCAGCACCGCCACCCGGTCGGCGACCGCCCGCACGCTCTCCGGGTCGTGGCTGACCACCAGCACCCCGAGCCGCTGGGCCCGCAGGCGCTCGACCAGCTCCAGGACCAGCGCGGTCTCCCCGACCCCGAGGGCGGCCGTGGGCTCGTCCAGGATCACGATCCGGGGCTCGCCGATCATGGCCCGCGCGATGGCGACGGTCTGCCGCTGGCCGCCGGAGAGCGAGCCGACCGGGACCCGCAGGCTGGGGATCCGGACGGACAGGGCACTCAGCAGCCGGCGGCAGCGCCGCTCCATCTCGACCTCCCTGAGGACGCCGAACCTGCGCAGCTCGCGGCCGAGGAAGACGTTGGCGACCGTGTCGAGGTTGTCGCACAGCGAGAGGTCCTGGTGGACGGTGGCGATGCCGAGGCTCTGGGCGTCGAGCGGCCTGCGCAGGTCGACGCGCCGGCCCTCCCACTCGATCACCCCGCTGTCCGGCGGGGACACCCCGGAGACGACCTTGACCAGGGTGGACTTGCCGGCGCCGTTGTCCCCGACCAGCGCGACGACCTCCCCGTCGTTGATGTCGAGGCCGACTCCGTTCAGCGCCTGGACGGCGCCGAACCGCTTGGAGATGCCGCGTACGGCCAGCAGGGGCGTGCGTGCCACGGAATCGGTCTCCTTCCCGTCGCGGTGCGTGCTCGCATCACGGTTCACGGCTCGTGGTTCACGGTTCCCGGGGGACGGATCGGACCAGCAGCAGCGCGACGTCGTCGGTCCGGTGCTCCGCGTGACCGGCCCGCCCGATGAGCGCGTCCGCCAGCCGGTCGAGCGGTTCGCCGCCGTGGCGGGCGAGCGTGGCGGTCAGGTCGGCCTGCGCCTGGCCGAGGTCGGCGCCGGGGGTCTCGATGAGGCCGTCGGTGTACAGCACCAGGATGGTGCCGATCGGCAGGTCGATGCGGATCTGCGGGTACTCGGCGGCGGGGTCGACGTTCAGCACCATGCCGACGATCGGCTCCACCGCCCTCGCCCGGCCGTCCCGCCCGTACAGCAGGGGCACGGGGTGACCGGCGGTGGCCAGCCTGGCCTCCCGGCGGGCGAGGTCGACGCAGAGGTAGGTGCAGCTGGCCAGCAGGTTCGTGTCCAGGTCGTTCAGCAGCCGGTTGGTGCGGGCGAGCACGGTGCTCGGATCGGCGTCCGCTGCGGCGAAGGCACGGACGGCGGTGCGGACCTGGCCCATCAGCGCGGCGGCGTGGACGTTGTGGCCCTGGACGTCGCCGATGACGACGGCCACCGCGTCCGGGCCGACCCGGATGAGGTCGTAGAAGTCGCCCCCGACCTCCATGCCCTCGGTGGCCGGCAGGTAGCGGGCGCTGATCTCCAGGCTCGGGACCGCGGGCAGCGCGTGGGGCAGCAGACTCTCCTGGAGGCCGTGGGCGAGGACGAGTTTGGTGTCGTACAGCCGGGCACGGTCCAGGGCCTGGGCGATCAGGCCGCCGAGCGAGGTGAGGACGGCGCGCTCCTCCACGTCGAAGCGGTGCGGCTCGGCGAAGGCCAGCACGCAGGTGCCGATCAGCCTGCGCGAGGTGACCAGCGGCAGGTAGGCCCAGGCGGCCATCCCGTCCTGCGTCTCGTGGCGGTCCGGGTACAACCGCTCCAGCTCCGCGCGGGACTCGAAGAACGCCGGCACCGGATTGGTCGACGCCTGGACGCCGGGCGTGGACTCCGTGAGCGGGGTGCCGTCGAACCGGTCGACCAGGCCCGGCGGGTAGCCGCGGTGGCCGGCGATCCGCAGCCGGCCGCCCTCCGCCATCAGCACCGCGACGGCCTGGCCGCCGAAGGCCGGCAGGATCTGCTCGGAGACCATGCTCACCACGTCCTGCACGGTGATGGCCTCGGTCAGCGCGCTCGCGAGGTGGAGCAGGTGGTACAGCGCTCCGGGCCGCGTGTGCTCGGCCCGTTCGGCCGGCGTGCCCGCGCTCCGGTCGCCGTCGGCGGCGGCGATCCGCACGGTGACGCCGGACCCGTCCGGGAAGAGCTGGAACGACAGCCACCGGTCCGGCGGCCGCAGCGCGACGAAGGAGGTCGGATTCCCGCTGATCAGCGCCGCCCGGTAGTGGTACTCGTACACCGGATCGCGCAGCCAGGGCAGCGCCGTCCACGGCCGGGCGCCCAGCAGGCGCCCCACCGGCTCGCCGAGCAGCTCGGCGGCGGTCGGCGTGACCTCGGCCAGCTTGCCGTCCAGGTCGATGTCGCAGACGCCTTCGGGCAGCCGCGCCGCCATCGTGCCGGCCCGGGCGGCGGTGACGTCCTCCGCCACCGCGGGACGCGGGCCGGCCCGGATGGGACGCCCCGCGCCGGCCGCCTCCGCCAGCACCTCGGCCAGGCGCAGGGCGAGCGCGTCGAGCGCGTCGCGTTCGGCGGGCGACAGCGCGGGGGCGTGCGCGGCCGGCCACAGCAGGAAGACCACCCCGTACGTCGCCCCCCGCGCGACGAGGGGAACGGCCGCGAGGCAGAACGCGTACGGCATGGAGACGGCGACCCTCGGGTAGCGCCGCGCCATGTCCTCCGCGCCGCCCACCCACACGACCCGGCCGCTGCGCGCCGCCTCGGCCACCGGGACCGGCGCGGTCGTGCCGATCCGCTGCCACGGCCTGGTGAACTGCCGGGAGGCCCCGAACGTCATCACCAGTTCGAGCAGCTCCCGGTCGTCCGACAGCCGGTAGAGGCCGCCCATGTGCGCGCCGAGCCGCTCCGGCACCGACCGCAGGACCCGCGCCAGCACGTCGAGGCCGCGCCCCGCGTTCGCCTCGACGGCCTCCTGCCCGGGCCGCGACGAGGCATGCCATGACATGCTCATCGCAACACCTCATTCGGGCCGGCGGGTGAACCTGCAGTTCCATACTGGCCCGGGTGGGCGCCGAACGCCCCGTCGTTCGGCGCCCGGCGTTCAACGTCCGGCACCCGGTGCCCGACACGGCGGCACCCGGCACCCGGCCCCCGGCAGGCAGCGGGGCCGTCGGCCGCGGGCGCGACCGGCGGGCGGTCAGAGCAGGCCGCGCTCCGTGACGCGCTGGCCGAGCTGGAAGCGGCTCTGGGCGTCGAACTGCTCCATCAGGTCGGTGATCATCCGGCGCTCAGTGCGGAGGGAGACCCCGAGACGGCGGGCGGCCGCCTCGTCGGTGAGTCCGGCGGAGAGGAGGCGGAGCAGTTCGCGCTGCTGCGGGGTGATCTCACCGGCCGGGGTGGCGGGGGCGGCGCCGAGCACCTCGGCCTGCTCCCAGATCTGGTCGAAGAGCGCGCACAGGCCGGCGACCGCGCCGAGTTCGCGGATCACCGCCACGCCCTTGGTCAGGTCGTCGGGATCGAGGGGGACCATCGCGACCTCGCGGTCCACGATCTGCATCCGCATCGGCAGGACGCTGGTGGTCCGGGTCTCGCCACCCTGCGCGGCCAGCCAGTTGGCGTGCTCGACGCTGCCCGGGTCGTTGCGGATGCTGCTCAGGTAGACGGTCTTCACCTTGACCCCGCGATCCAGCAGCGCCTGCGTGATCGGGCGGCTGGCCTCGCGGTTCTCCGCGGTCTGCTTGCCGCCGGGGGCGAAGGCCATGGTCTCGCGGCAGGCCTGGGCGCCCAGTTCCTCCAGGCGGGCCCGGATCTCGTCCAGGCCCGTCAGGTGCTCGACGCCGCCCGCGCCCTCCTCCGGCCGCAGCATGGAGTACTCGGCGACCAGCCCGGCGATGGCGGCCCGGCTGGACTCGACCTCGTGCTGCTTGCGCGCGATCTCGGCCTGCCGGCGGGCGAGGAGCGCCTCGAAGGCCACCTTGGGGCTGACCGTGCGCATCGCGCCGTCGCCCTCCCAGGACGGGCGGATCAGCTCCTGGTCGGCCAGCTCGTCCATCGCGGCGCGGACGGCCGCCTCGTCCCAGGCGAGCGACTCGGCGATCCGGACCACTCCCCAGTTGGGCTGACTCAGCATGAGGCGGTAGACGGCCTCGGCCTGGTGCGTGAGTCCCAGCGTGGTCAGCATTCGGTCGGCCCCCTGGCGGTGAAGCGAGCTGCGCCGCAAACAATCGTTTCGTATACGTACGGTGCTGGACGCAAAGCCCTCATGCACATCTGGGCAGGTCCAGGTCAGAAAATACCACCGTCGCGGAACACGCAGACACCCGCCGATCAGCCGGTGTTCCACGCCGCCGCGCCCGCACGGGAACGGACGGGAAACGGATCGCGACCGGACGACCACCGGCCGCCACACAACGGGATTCATCACAGGAAACCGGACGCCCGGGCTGGCACAGGCGCGCCATGGCAAGAACGTGCCGACCCGAGCCCGCACATCGGCGCCCCGCTTCCACCATCGTGGCTGCGTGCATGTCGTCCACTTCACCATGACCCGCCCCCGCGACGCTCCGGTTCCGGCCGCCGGCACGGTGGCCGCCGCATTGCGCGCCGCCGTCCACCTCCACCACGGCCCCGAGCACGTCCGGGTGCACGGCTCGCGCGCCGGAGCGCGCGGCGTGATGTTCGTGCTCGCACCGAACCCGGACACCGCCCGCGCCCTGTGCCTGACGGTCTGTGTCCAGGCGATCGCCAGAACCCCCGAACTGGCCGGATGGTTCGTCCACGCCTGACCACCCGGACACCCCTGGCACAGTCCGGCCGCAGCCACTGACACAGATATGCCAGCGACAACTTGTGTCACCCGGGACCAGGGACAACCGGCTTGCGGGCGGGGCAGAATCGAACTCGTCGAAGCGCGGAGAGCACAGCACGGACCGCAACCCCGCCGACCACCCACACCACGTCACCGGGCATCCCCATGCCCGAAAGGAGTCACCATGTCCGCCAAGAAGTTCCGCCTCGTCTCCGTCGTCGCCGCCGCCACCGTGGTCCTGGGCGCCGCCGCCGGGCTCGCCGCCGAGGCGACCGGCACCGCGGCGCCGGACCGCGGTGCCGCCACGGTCGCCGACCAGCAGCCGACCACCCAGGCCGGCAGCACCACCGGCACGGGCGCC
Source organism: Kitasatospora sp. NPDC127111 (assembly GCF_042677465.1). NCBI lineage: Bacteria > Bacillati > Actinomycetota > Actinomycetes > Kitasatosporales > Streptomycetaceae > Kitasatospora > Kitasatospora sp. NPDC127111. Next base: position 1,671 of record NZ_JBHXTG010000134.1, on the reverse strand, counting down.
CAGCAGCACAACCCGCACCGGAACGACATGGGCTGGCAGTGGTGAACCGGCGCCGGCCCGCCCGGCACCACCGTCCGGCCCGCCCGGACCCGCGCCGCCCCGGACCCGACCGGCCCTGACCGGCCCCGGCCCGACCCGGACCCGACCGGACCCTGACCCCCGGACTCGGCCCTGACCCCGCACCAGCTCCCACAACTGCGTCCGAGCCGCCACGCGACGGCCCCGGCTCGGCGGAGGTTCCATGACCACTCCTCTCCTTCCGACCGCCCACCCGGCCGGCCTCAGCTTCGAACTGCTGGGCGAGGTCCGGGCCTGGCGGGACGGCGTCGAACTCCCGCTCGGAGCGCCCCGCCAGCGCGCCCTGCTCGCCGTCCTGCTGCTGCGCGCCGGCTCGCCCGTCGGCCGCGACCACCTGATCGACGGGATCTGGGGCGACGCCACCGTGGCGGACGGCGCCAACCTGGTGCAGGCGTACGTCTCCAAGCTGCGCAGGCTCTTCGAACCCGACCGGGCACCGCGCACCACCGGCGGCGTGCTCACCCGGGTCGGCACGTCCTACCGGCTCTCCGTCGGCCCCCAGCAGTGCGACCTCGGCCGGTTCGAGCAGTCGGTGGCCGACGCCCGCGCGCTGCGCTCGGCCGGACAACCCGACGCCGCCGAACGGACCCTGGCCGCCGCCCTGGACTCCTGGCCCGGCCCCGCGCTCACCGGCGTCAGCGGCCCGCTGCTCGACGTCGAACGCACCCGGCTCGCGGAGCTGCGGCTCGCGGTGGTCGAGGAGCACGCCGAGCTCGCGCTCCAACTCGGCGGCCACGCCTGGCTGGTGCCCCACCTGCTCGTCCTCACCACCGAGCACCCGTACCGCGAGCGGCTCTGGGCGCTGCTCATGGTCGCGCTCTACCGGGGCAGCCGGCAGGCCGACGCGCTGGCCGCGTACCAGCGGGCCCGGCACACCCTGACGGAGAACCTCGGCCTGCTGCCGGGACCGGAACTGCGCGGGATCGAGGAGGCGATCCTCGCCGGACGCCCCGACCCGCTCGCGCCGGCCCGCCCCGCCGACCCGCTCGTCCTCACCCGCCCGACCCCCGTCGAACCGGTCGGCGCCGCGCGGCCGGGCGAACCGGTGACGGCCCGTGAAACCCCGGCGGCGCGGTCGCCGTACCCCGCGGAGCCGTCGCCCGGGCGCCCGCACCTGGCCCTCGTCGGGACGGCGCCCGCCACCGTGCCCGCACCGCGTGCGGCCGCACGCGGCCCCTGGGCCGACGGACCGGCACGCCTGGCCCGCTGACACGCCCGGCCCGCTGAGGCAGCGGACCGGCACCGCACCGGTCCGCCCCCACCCCCCGCGCGGCCGAGGACGCCACGACGGCGGTCCCCCGCGGTCCGCCCGCGACCGCCCCCCTCCGCCGACCCCGCCGACCCCGCCGACCCCGCCGACAGCCGTGCCTCAGGACGGCTCCCCGCTCGGCCCCGCGCGCCCTCCCCGGCTCCGGCGTGTCCGCCGCGCCCCCTTTCCCCGCGTCCCCTTTCCCCGCGCGCCCTCCCCCCGCTTGCCCCCGCCGCCGGGGGGCCGCCCCCGCCCCCCCGCCCCCCCCCCGGGGCGCCCAGGGCGGCCGAGCAGAGGGGGTAAAAACAAAAAAAAAGCCCCGAATGAGAGGTGGGTGTGAGAGG
>NZ_JBHXTG010000133.1:0-11651 GCF_042677465.1 Kitasatospora sp. NPDC127111 | reverse complement strand
GCGACGGGCCGCGCCCGTCGCCGCCCGGCGCCATCGCCATATCGAGGGGGAGGAACCCATGGGAATCTTCACGCTGGAGCGTGACCACCGCGAGGGCCACGAGGCACAGGACGTGCTCGCCCGCGCCCGTGGCCTGGTCGACCCGGTCCTGCGCGCCGCCGTCGACTCGCTGCCCGGCTCGATGCGCAAGGTGGCCGGCTACCACTTCGGTTGGTGGGAGGCGGACGGCACCCCCGCCGACGCGTCCTCCGGCAAGGCGATCAGGCCCGCGCTGGTGCTGGCCGCCACCCAGGCCCTCGGCGGCAGTCCGGCCTCGGCCACCGCCGCCGCGGCCGCCGTCGAGCTGGTCCACAACTTCACCCTGCTCCACGACGACGTCATCGACCGCGACGAGACGAGACGTCACCGCCCCACCGCCTGGCGGGTGTTCGGCACCACCGAGGCCATCCTGGCGGGGGACGCCATGCACTCGCTGGCGCTGCGCCTGCTCGCCGAGGACGCCCACCCGGCCGCCCAGGGCGCCGTCCGCCGGCTCACCGACTGCGTGGTCGAGCTCTGCGAGGGCCAGCAGATCGACTGCGCCTTCGAGCGGCGCAGTGACGTTTCGCTCGCCGAGTGCCTGGCGATGGCGGAGGCCAAGACGGGGGCGCTGCTCGGCGCCGCGTGTGCGATGGGCGCGCAGTACGCGGGGGCCTCGGAGGAGGCCGCGCAGGCGATGGACGGCTTCGGCCGCGAGATCGGCCTGGCGTTCCAGCTGATCGACGACCTGATCGGGATCTGGGGCGATCCGGCCGTCACCGGGAAGCCGGTCGGGGCGGACTTGGTCGCGCGCAAGAAGTCGCTGCCGGTGGTGGCGGCGCTCGGCTCGGGGACGGCCGAGGGGGGCGTCCTGGCCGAGCTGTACGCGCTGGAGCGCCCGCTCAGCCCGGAGGAGTTGAGCCGCTGCGCGGTCGCGGTCGAGGGGGCCGGCGGGCGCGGCTGGGCCCAGGGGGAGTCCTGCGAGCGGATGGCCGCGGCGCTCGGCCTGCTGGCCACGGCGGTGCCCGAGCCGTCCGCCGCCGACGAACTGCTCGCCCTCGCCGAGCTGGTCACCCGCCGCACGCACTGACCGGGCGCGCCGGTCCGGTGCGGCGGCCGCCCGCGGTGGCCGTACCGGCGGGGGGGGCGGGGCCCGCGGGGGGGGGGGCGCCCCGGGGGCCCCCCCGCGGCGGGGGGGGCCCCGGCGCCGGGGGTGCGAGCGCGCCCGGGCCCACTCCCCACTCCTCCGCACTCCTGCCCTCCGCGGTCCGGCCCTCCTCGGTCCGGCCCTCCGCAGTCCGGCCCTCCGCACTCCTGCCTGCCGCAGTTCGGCAACCCCGGGACGCCGGGCGCCCGTACCGCCGCCGCTACGTGAGCGCAGCGAGCAGTCGCTGCTCCTTGGCGGGGACGATCCCCTGGAGGTGGGGCGCGCCCTTGCGCCCCTTGCGGCCGTCGGCGTCGGTGTCCTCGGCCGGCCCACGCTGCTGGAGCCAGGCCCAGGTGTCGCGTGCGGTCTCGGCGAACGGCCGGCAGCGCAGCCCGGCCGACTGCGCGCGGGTGGTGTCGGCGAGCCAGACACCCGCGAACTCCGGCCCGGCGGGCGCCCAGAGCGGCAGTTCCAGCCACGGCTGGACGCTGTCCGGGCCCTCGGCGAGCAGCGGGCCGTCCGGTACCCAGACCAGCTCGGCTCGCGGCCGGCCGCCGGCCGGCTCGCCGACCACCTCGCGGCAGGTGGCGAGGAACTCCCCGAAGGTGACGTTCCCGGCGGGCGCGGTGGTGAGGTAGCGGCCGGTGTGCCCGGCGGCCAGCACGTCCACGCCGAAGGCCGCGAAGTCGCGGACGTCGATCACCTGCATCGCCCGCTCCGGATCGCCCGGCGCCAGGACCGGGCCGCCGCGGGCCATCCGCTCCAGCCACCAGGGCAGGCGGCCGCCGTTCTCGTACGGGCCGATCAGCAGCCCGCTGTTCAGGATCAGCGTGCGCCCGGCGCCGAAGTACTCCTGGACCGCCCGCTCGCAACCGGCCTTGAGCGCGGTGCTGAACGGCTGGTCGGGCGGGGTGTCGGCGGGGCAGGGGTGCAGCGGCGAGTCCTCGGTGATGACCCGGGCCGGCCAGTCGGCGAAGGCGTGCACGGAGGAGACGAAGGTGTAGTGGCCGGCGTGCTCGCGCAGCAGCCGGGCGGAGAGCGCGGCCTGGGCGGGCTGCTGGGCGGAGGTGTCGACGACGGCGTCCCAGTGCCGCCCCCCGACCAGCCGCGCCAGGTCCTCGGCCGAGTCGCGTTCGCCGCGGACGGCCTCGACCCCGGGCGGGTCGGCGTGGGAGCGGCCGCGGTTGAAGGTGGTCACCTCGTGGCCCCGGCTCAGGGCTTCGCAGGCGAAGGCGCGTCCGAGGAACGATGAACCGCCCAGCAGGAGGATCTTCATACCGGCAAGGCTGCCTCCGCCCGCTGCTCCGCATGCGCCGATTCGCTCACGGCAGAGGCCGCGCGCCCCGGGAGGCACGAGAGCCCCGGGAGGCACGAGAGCCCCGAGGAGGGCGAGGAGGCCGAGGAAGCCGAGGACCGAGGAGGCCCGACCCGGCGGTCGACCCGGGCCCGGTCGGTCGAGGTGCTGATCCCAGGGGGTCCGCATAGCATCCCCGGTGTACCGATATGTCTGATTTGGGCAGAGCTCCGGCACTGGGAGAGCGACAGCATGGTCAACCCGGCACTCGTGGACCCGGCCACCATCCGTGCGACCGCCGCCGAGGCCTGGGTCCGCGGCTATCCGATCCTGCAGAACTACCGCACCATGTACGCGCAGGCGGTGGACGACGCCGACCCGCGCCACGTCGGCGGCTTCGGCGTCTTCCGGCACTACCCACAGCCCTTCACCCCGGCCAACACCGACGTCGTCACCCCCAACAACGACACCCCGTACTCCTGGGCCTGGCTCGACCTGCGCACCGAGCCCTGGGTGGTCTCCGTCCCTGCCGTGGACCGCTACTACGTCCTCCCGCTGCACGACCTCGACACCGTGTACGCCGGGTTCATCGGCACCCGGGCCACCGGCCGGGAGGCCGGCGACTACCTGGTGGCCGGCCCGGGCTGGCAGGGCGAGGTGCCCGCGGGCGTCCGGGGCGTCATCCGCGCCGCCACCCAGCTGGTCGGCATCGTCGGCCGCACCCACCTGCCCGACAACTCGCCCGAGGCCGTCGAGGAGCTGAAGGAGATCCAGCAGCGGTACCGGCTGCGCCCGCTGCACGAGTACGCCGGCACGCCCGCGCCGGAGCCGGCCCCGCACCCGGTCTGGCCGGTCTGGCGCGAGGAGGTGATGGACACCATCGAGTTCTTCGGCTTCCTGGACTTCCTGCTGGGCTTCTTCCCCGCCCCCGCCGCCGAGGCGGACCTGCGCGGCCGCCTGACCGACCTCGGCATCGACGGCCGAGGCGAGTTCGAGCCGGCCGCCCTGCCGATCGGGGTCCGCGCCGAGATCGAGCGCGGAATCGCCGACGGCCGGGCCGAACTGGACCGCGCCGCCGCCGACACCACCGGCTCCAGCGGGATCTTCGGCACCCGCGAGCAGGTCGGCACCGCCTACCTGAAGCAGGCGATCGGTGCGATGAAGGGCCTGTACGGGCTGCCCGAGACGGAGGCCTGGTACACCGGCTGGGAGACCGACAGCGAGGGCAACCGCCCGCCGAACACCAGCGAGCGCGACTACGTGGTGCGGTTCGCACCGGACGGTCTGCCGCCCGCGCGGTACTTCTGGTCGGCCACCATGTACGCGCTCCCGGACCGCCTGCTCGTCGACAACACCCTGGACCGCTACTCGATCGGCGACCGCACCCCCGGGCTGGTCCGCGACCCGGACGGCGGCCTCACCCTGTACGTCCAGCACAAGCGGCCCGCCAACGCCCAGAACTCGGCCAACTGGCTGCCCGCGCCGGACGGCCCGTTCGTGGTGGTGGTCCGGCTCTACGGTCCCGACGCGTCGGCCCTCGACGGCCGCTGGACGCTCCCGCCGCTGACCCCGCGCTGACCCACGCCGGCCCGGACCGGCCCGCGCTACCGCGTCAGCCCCGCCCCGCGCTGTCCCCGCCCGCCGGACCCCCGCCGGACCCCCGCCGGACCCCCGCCGGACCCCCGCGACCCCCGCCGGACCCCCGCCCGCCGAACCCGCCCGCACCCGCAAAGGACCCCTGATGAACCAGCCCGAGCTGGAGGCCCTGGCCGCCGACGCCTACGTCTACGGCTACCCGCTGGTCTCCGCCCTCACGATGGTCGAGCGCTTCACCGAGGGCGGCTTGGGCACCATGCCGGCGGCTCCGTTCAACCACCTCAGTCACGCCGGCCGGCTGGCCGGCCCGGAGGACCCGTTCGTCTCGGTCAACAACGACACCGTCTACTCGATCGCCCAGCTCGACCTCTCCGAGGGTCCGCAGGTGCTGCGCGTGCCGGACACCGCCGGGGCGTACTACGTGCTGCAGTTCGTCGGCGCGTGGACCGACAACTTCGCCTACGTCGGCCGGCGGGCCACCGGCACCGGCGCGCAGACCTGGCTGATCGTCCCGCCCGCCTGGCACGGCACCACCGCGGACCACGCGCACGTGATCGTCGCACCGACCACCGTGGCCACCATCGTCGGCCGCTTCGCCTGCACCGGCCCGGACGACCTGCCCCGGGTCCGGGCCCTCCAGGCCGGGCTGACGCTCGAACCGCTGGAGCCGGGCGGGCTGGCCGCCGGGCTGCCCGAACCGGACCCCGACGTGCCCGAGCGGCTGGCGTTCTTCGAACGGCTGCGGGTCTGGATGGCGGCCTTCCCGCCCGCCGCACCGGACGTCGAGTACCAGCAGCGGTTCGCCCCGCTCGGCCTGCTCGACACCGGCGCCTCGCCGTACCGGGCCGCCGCGCCCGAGTGGACCCTCACCCTGCTCAGGGGCCTGGCGGCCGGCCGGGAACGGGTCGAGGACGCCATCCGGCCGCCGGAGGACCATCCGCCCGGTGAGTGGCGCTCGGTGCCGCACCTGTTCGACTACAACGTCGACTTCCTCGGCCCCGGCACGCTCGACGACCCCGAGTGGCGCATCCCCGACCGCCGCGCCGCCTACCTCAGCCGGGCCGCCGCCGCCCGCACCGGCCTCTGGGGCAGCCACGCCTACGAGGCGCTGCACGCGATGACCCAGGACGACGCCGACGGCCGCCCGCTCAGCGGGGAGCACCGCTACACGCTGCGCTTCGACCAGCCACCGCCGGTCGACGCCTTCTGGTCCGTCACCATGTACGACCTGCCCGAGTACCACCTGGTGGCGAACCCGATCGCGCGGTACTCGATCGGCGACCGGACCCCCGGCCTGGTGTACGGCGAGGACGGCTCGCTGACGCTGCGGCTCCAGCACGACCGGCCCGCCGACCCGGCCGGGGCCGCGAACTGGCTGCCGACCCCGGAGGGCGGGTTCCGCCCGGTCATCCGGCTCTACCAGCCGAAGCCGACCGCCCTGGACGGCAGTTACCGGGTGCCGCCCATCGAGCGGAGCTGAGCCGCTCCCGGGGCCGCCCGAACCGGCCCGCGGCCCCGCGCCGACCGACCCGGCCCCCGCACCGTCCCGGGGCGGCGCCCCCGCACCCGCCCCACGCGGCCTCCCCCACGGCCGAGGGGCACCGCGCCGCCGCGCGGGCACCGCACCGACGAAGGGACGCACGGATGGGCGACGCCGTCGGCCGGATGCTCGCCTCGGCCGTGGGGATCGCGATCAGCCCGCTGACGTTGATCGCGGTGGTCCTGCTGCTGGCCACGCCGAGGGGCCGGGTCAACGGGACCGCGTTCACGGCCGGCTGGGTGACGGCGCTGGCGGCCGTGGTCACGGTGGTGGTGTGGGCCGGCTCGGGGCTGGGCGCCGACGCGGCGGAACCCGCCTGGGCGTGGTGGCTGGAGCTGGCGTTGGGCGCGCTGTTCCTGCTGCTCGGGGTCGAGCAGTGGCGGGACCGCCCGCGCGCCGGCCACGTGCACGGCCCGCCCCGGTGGATGCGGGCCGTCGACCGCTTCACCCCGGGCCGGTCGGCCGGGCTGGCGGCGGCCCTGGTGGTGGCGAACCCGAAGAACCTGGTGCTGGCGGTCGGCGGCGCCGTCGCGATCGCGACCAGCACGGCCTCGGCCGGCGGCAAGGCGGGCGCGGCCGCGCTGATGGTGCTGATCGGCTCGCTCTGCACGCTGCTGCCGCTCGCGGTCCACCTGTTCGGCGGTGACCGGTCGGCCCGGGTGCTGGGGGAGTGGAAGGCGTGGCTGGCGGCGCACAACGCGGCGATCACGGTCGTGGTGCTGGTCGTCCTCGGCACGAAGTACGTCGGCGACGCGATCTCGGGCCTGACCGGCTGATGCCCCGTACCGACCACCCCGCCGACCACCCCGTACCGACCACCCCGCTGCCCAATCCGTACCGACCACCCCGTACCGGCTCAGCGCGGCGACGCGGACCGGCTGCCGGCCGACCGGGGTCCGGCCGCGGCGCCCCCGCCCTGCGACGGCGGGGACGAGGGCGGGGCGGACGCCGTCGCGGTCGGCGCGGCGGACGACGGTCCCGCCGTCGGCGGGGCGGTGCCGCCGGGGGAGGCCGGGGGCGAGGACGGCGGCGAGGACGGCCCGCCCGTCGGCCCGGGCCCGGGCGGCGCGGTGCTCGGCGTCCCGCCCGGCGAGGGTGACCCCGATCCCGTCGGACCGGCCGTCGGACCGGCCGTCGGCCCACTCGTCGGCCCGGCCGTCGGCCCGCTCGTCGGCCCGGCCGTCGCGCTCTCCGTCGGCTCGGCCGGGGCCGAGGTGGAGCCGCCCCGGTGGTGCGGGCCGCCCTCCAGGGTGACCACCGCCTGCGAGGGCCGCAGCGCGATCCGGGCGGTCCAGTGCGCGGCCGGGGCGAGGTTCTCGTCGACCGTGACGATCACGGTGATCCGCTGGCCGGGGGCGAGCGTTCCGGCGTCCCGGCTGAGCCTGAGCCAGCCGGCGTCCACCTCGGCGTGCCAGCGGATCTCGGTGACGCCGGAGTTGGTGAGGGTCAGCACGGTCCGGGTGCCGTAATCGCCCGCCTCGACGGTCAGCAGCCCGCCCGACGCGGGCACCCCGCCGCTCCCGGCCCCGCCGCCCCCGGCCCCGCCGTTCCAGGGACCGGGGCCCGTCACCGGCGCCGGCGCGGCGACCAGCGTCGGACTGCCGAGCGGGGTCGCCCCGTGCGCCGGAACCGGGATCGCCGGCCCCTGGATCCCGGGGAGCAACGTTTCTGCAGGCATCGCCCCGGCTCCGGCCAGCTCCAGCCCGGCCACCACCGGAGCCGCCCCGACCGCGCCCACCGCCCCGCCGACCTGCCCGACCTGCCCGGGCCGCCCGTCGGTCACCCCGGGGTCGCCGGGCCGCGCGCCGGCCCGGTCCTCCCCGACCCGGACCGAGGAGACGGCCGCGGCCGTTCCCGGCCCGCCGCCGCCCCGGTGGCCGGCCCACAGCGCGACCACAGGCGCGGCCAGCACCGCGGCCAGCACCCCGGTGGTCACCACCCGACGGCGCACCGCCAGCGCGCGGCCCGCGTCCGGTGCGCGGTGCCGCGGGAACCCGCTCCGGTCGAACCGCAGGCCCGGCTCGACCACCGGCGCCGGGACGGCCGTCCGCCGGCCGGCCGGAGCCCCGACCGCGCGCGGCAGGAACGGCACCCCGCCGCCCCGCCCGGCCCCGCCCGCCGCCTCCGCCACCCCGACCGGCTCCACCCCCGGCGCGGGGAGCACCGGCAGCCCGGAGAGGCCCGCCGCCCCGTCCGCGACCTCGTCGGCCACCCGCTCGGCCGTGCCCCGGCAGGTCGGGCAGTCCACCACGTGCCGCACCAGCTCGCGGCGCAGCGCCGGGCCGAGCACCCAGTCCCGCCAGCTCTCCGCGCCCGCCCCGCCGAGGCGGTCCAGTTCGGGGCAGCTGCCGACGCCGAGCACCAGCAGGGCCTCCCTGGTCCGGCCGACCTCGGTCGCGGCCGAGGCGAGCAGGGTGCGGGCGGTCTCGAACGGGACGCCCAGCACGGCCGCCACCTCGATCGGGCTGAGCCGGTGGCGGACCGAGAGCTCCAACGCCTCGCGCTGCTCGGCGTCGGTGCCGGCCGCCTCGGGCCAGGCCAGCGAGGCCAGCTCGCGCCGCCGCCGGGCCGCCTCCGCGGCCGGGAGCGCCGCCCCGGCCCCCACCGGAAGGGCACCCACGCCCGGGAGGTCCGCGGTCGGGAGGTCCGCCGAAGGGGTGTCCGTCGTGGGGAGGTCCGCCGAAGGGGTGTCCGCCGGAGGGGTGCCCCGGCCCGCGCCGTCCTCCAGCCGCCGCAGGCAGCAGTAGCGCGCCAGCGAGTACAGCCAGGCCCGCACCATCCCGGGCTCGGCCAGCCGCGCGCCGTGCCGCAGCGCCAGCTCACGCACCTCGCGCAGGGCGGCCAGGGCCGCGTCGTGTTCGCACAGCACCGAGAGGCAGTAGGTGAACAGGCCGTCCACCTGCCGCTCGTACGCCGCGAGCACGAGGTCGCGCGGCCCTTCAGTACGCGTTGTCACCCGTCCGACGGTAGAGAGCCGGGAGTCGCCGTTCCGGCCGTTCCCCGCTGTTGTACTTCTTTCGGGTAACAACATCGCCCGTTCGTGGACCGCCCGCGAGCCCCCGGACGCGGCCCGCGAGCCCCCGGACGCGGCCCGCGAGCCCCCGGACGCGGCCCGCGCTCCCCGCCCGATGCCCGCGCTCCCCGCCCGAGCTCGCCACCCTGCCCCCCGCCCGCGCCCCACCCGCGCCCCCGCCCCCGGCCCGTTGTCGGACCCAGGCGCTACGGTGACCGCATGGCTGCCCGTACCAAGACCTCCGCCAAGCCGCGCCCGGCGTACCGCTGCACCGAGTGCGGCAACCAGCTGCCCAAATGGGTCGGCCGCTGCCCGGAGTGCAACGCCTGGGGCACGGTCGAGGAGTACGGCGCGGTGCCGATCCGGACGACGGCCGCCGGCCCGGTGAGCGCCCCCGCCCGCCCGATCGCCCAGGTGGACGGCCAGGTGGCGACGGCCCGCTCCACCGGCGTGCCGGAGCTGGACCGGGTGCTCGGCGGCGGCCTGGTCCCCGGCGCCGTGGTGCTGCTGGCGGGCGAGCCGGGCGTCGGCAAGTCCACCCTGCTGTTGGACGTCGCGGCCAAGGCGGCGACCGCGCAGCACCGGACGCTCTACGTCACCGGCGAGGAGTCGGCCGGCCAGGTCCGGCTGCGGGCGGACCGGATCAACGCGCTCTCGGAGCACCTCTACCTGGCCGCCGAGTCCGACCTCGGCGCCGTCCTCGGGCACATCGAGGCGGTCAACCCCGGCCTGCTGATCCTGGACTCGGTGCAGACCATCGCCTCCGCCGAGCTGGACGGCGCGCCCGGCGGCCCGGCCCAGGTCCGCGAGGTGGCGAACGCGCTGATCCGGGCGTCCAAGGAGCGCGGCATGGCCACCCTGCTGGTCGGCCACGTCACCAAGGACGGCCAGATCGCCGGCCCCCGCCTGCTGGAGCACCTGGTGGACGTGGTGCTGAGCTTCGAGGGGGACCGGCACGCCCGGCTGCGGCTCATCCGCGGGGTCAAGAACCGGTACGGCGCCACCGACGAGGTGGGCTGCTTCGAGCTGCACGACGAGGGCATCGCCGGCCTGGCCGACCCGTCCGGCCTCTTCCTGACCAGGCGTGACAAGCCCGTCCCGGGCACCTGCCTGACCGTCACCCTGGAGGGCAAGCGGCCGCTGGTCGCGGAGGTGCAGGCGCTGATGGTGGACTCGCAGATCCCGTCCCCGCGCCGCACCACCTCGGGCCTGGAGTCGCCCCGGATCGCGATGATCCTGGCCGTGGTCGAGCGGCACGGCGGGGTCAAGCTCGGCAAGCAGGACATCTACACCGCGACGGTCGGCGGGGTGAAGCTGAGCGAGCCCTCGGCCGACCTCGCGGTCGCCCTCGCGGTGGCCAGCTCCTCCTCGGACACCCCGCTCCCGAGCAACCTGGTGGCGATCGGCGAGGTCGGCCTGGCGGGCGAGGTCCGGCGGGTGACGGGTGTGCAGCGGCGGCTGGCCGAGGCGCACCGGCTGGGGTTCACCCACGCGCTGGTCCCGCCGGACCCGGGCAAGGTGCCGGCGGGCATGAAGGTGGTCGAGGTGGCCGACATCGGCGAGGCGCTGCGGGCCATCCCGGGCCGCCGCCGCGCGCCCGCCAAGCCGCGGGGTGAGGCACCGTCGGCGCCGCCCACCCCGCGCCGGGCCGCCGCCGCACCCCCCGTCACGGCCTACCCGGAGGAGCTGATGGAGGGGTGGGAGCCCCTCGACTCCGACGAACTGCGCTGACCCAAGCCCTGTCGAAGCCGCACGCAGTTAGACTTTCCCCTGTCTATTGGCGAAAAGGCAGTACTAAGCGACAGAGCAACAGACCGTAGGCCGGCGCACGGCGCGAGGCGCGCGGTACGGGGTCGACCGGAGGAGTCACGTGGCAGCCAGCGACCGGGCGGACAAGTCCTCCCGCGAGGAGGCCCTGCTGCGGGCCTCCCTCACCGCCATCGCGCCCGGAACGGGGCTGCGTGACGGCCTGGAACGGGTGCTGCGGGCCAACACCGGTGGTCTGATCGTGCTCGGCTTCGACAAGACGGTCGAGTCGATCTGCACCGGCGGCTTCGTCCTGGACGTCGAGTTCACCGCGACCAGGCTGCGCGAGCTGTGCAAGCTCGACGGCGCCGTGGTGCTGGACAAGGACATCACCAAGATCGTCCGGGCCGGCGTGCACCTGATGCCGGACTCCACCATCCCCACCGACGAGACCGGCACCCGCCACCGCACCGCGGAGCGGGTCAACCGGCAGACCGGCTTCCCGGTGGTGGCGGTCTCGCACTCGATGCGGCTGATCGCCATGTACGTCAACGGCACCCGCCGGGTGCTGGAGGACTCCACCACCGTCCTCTCCCGGGCCAACCAGGCGCTGGCCACCCTGGAGCGGTACAAGCTCCGGCTGGACGAGGTGGCCGGCACGCTCTCCGCGCTGGAGATCGAGGACCTGGTGACGGTGCGGGACGTCACCGCCGTCGCCCAGCGGCTGGAGATGGTCCGGCTGATCGCCACCGAGATCGCCGGCTACGTGCTGGAGCTCGGCATCGACGGCCGGCTGCTCTCGCTCCAGCTGGACGAGCTGATCGCGGGCGTGGAGCCGGAGCGCGAGCTGGTCGCCCGGGACTACTTCCCCGAGCGGGCCGCCAAGAAGGGCCGGACGGTCACCGAGGTGCTGGCCGACCTGGAGGCGCTGACCCACGCCGAGCTGCTCGACCTGCAGACGGTGGCCAAGGCGCTCGGCTACTCGGGCTCGCCGGAGTCGCTGGACTCCGCGGTCTCGCCGCGCGGCTACCGGCTGCTGGCCAAGATCCCGCGGCTGCCGAACACGGTGATAGAGCGCCTGGTCGAGCACTTCGGCGGCCTGCAGAAGCTGCTGGCGGCCAGCATCGACGACCTGCAGACGGTCGAGGGCGTCGGCGAGACCCGGGCCCGCTCGGTCCGCGAGGGCCTGTCCCGCCTTGCTGAATCGTCCATCCTGGAGCGCTACGTCTGACCGGCGCACCGCGCCCGCCCGCGTACGAGGACGGCCCCCGGGGAGCATGCCCGGGGGCCGTCCTCG
>NZ_JBHXTG010000132.1:0-11796 GCF_042677465.1 Kitasatospora sp. NPDC127111 | reverse complement strand
CGCCCCCGCCGCGTCCAACGCCACCCCACCCGGCACCCCCAACGCCGGCACCGCCACGTCCAGCAACCGCGAACCCAGCACCGTCAGATACGGCAGCCCGTCCACCGGGAGGTCCTTCAGCCGCGCGAACGCCGCGAGTTCCTCCTCCGACGAGAACGCGTAGATCCACCGCAGGCCCTCGTGATCGGCGGTCCACACCGCCTCCTCACCCCAACGCGGCACCAGCACCGCACTCAACCGGAACTGCGCCACCATCAACGCCGGGTCACCCACCCCCGCCCGCAGCATCCGCACCTGGTGCACCAAGCCCGCGTTACGCACCGTCACCCCCCGAACCCAGAGCGGTCAGGCTATCGGACGGGTGGGCGCAGACCGTCGGCCGACGGACGGGCTGTCACGAAGCTGCGACACGGGCCCGTACGCGGCGTCGGTGAGCATGCTGCCGGACGCCCGGGCCCGGGGCCGCCTCAGCCGGTGGCGCGGACGTAGACGTCGGCGGCGCCGGGGAGGGCGCTGGGGATGTGGGAGACGTAGATGCGGCGGGCGGCGGGGGCGCGGGTGGGGACGGGGGTCGCGGTGGGGGTTGGTGTCGGGGTCTCGCTCGGGAGCGGGGGTGAGGGCTCGTCGGCCGCCTGGAGGCCGGTGGAGGGGTGGGCGGCTGCGGGCGTTTCGGAAGGGTCCGGGTCGGCCTCGTCGGTGGGCTCCTCGTCGTCATTGCACGGCGAGGGCGAGGGGCTCGCTGACTCCGTCGCGGTGGGCTCGGGCGACGGTGGCGGCGACGGCGGGGGCGGGGGCGGGGTGGGGGAAGCCGATGGGGACGGGGAGGCGGGGGGAAGGGGAGACGGCTCGGCCAGTTCCAGGGCCTCGGCCGGTTCGTCGCCGCCGAGGGCCGCCGTCAGGTCGGCGGGCAGGGGGGCGCTCGGGCCCGGGGCGGGCAGGTCGTAGGTGCGGAGGAAGTCGCCCAGGCCGACGTCCTGGCCGCCGACCAGCCGGTAGTGCAGGTAGGCGACCGGCGCGCCGTCCGCCAGGTGCGTGTAGACCGCGCCCACCGGTACGTAGTAGCGGCCCGCGCCCGGGTGCTGGGAGGGGTGGAGGCCGGCCAGCAGTTCGGCGCGGTCGCGGTCGGTCTCGATGACGCCGCGTCCGAGGGTGAGCGCGTTGACGCCGCGGACGGCGAGGGCCGCGGCCGCCGATATGCAGAGCACGAGGCTGATCGCGACCGTCCGCCGCAGCACCGGCCGGCCGTGCAGCGCCGGCCAGGAGTCGCTGACCATCCGCTCGGGCACAGTGCGCCCCGTGTCCTTCACCGCTCCAGCTCCCCCGCCTCGGGCCACTCGGAATGCTCGACGTGGACCCTACGCTCGAAGTTCCGGGAGGTACCAACCGACCCCATCAGCCCGGATGGGCCGGGGCCACCGCCGCTTCGAGCACACGGGCGGCGGCGCCGCCGCCGTCCGCCGGAACCGTCCACAGATCGGCCCCGAAGTCGCCGGGGAGGGCGTACAGCAGCGTCGAGGCGTCGGACCAGAGTGCCTGGTCGTCGATGTTGCGCTGTTCGGCGGTGGCGGTCTCGGTCATGGTGGCGAGGTCGAGCACGTAGAGCCGCCAGGGCGCGTCCGCGGGGGCGCCGGCCACGCGCTTCTTGTAGGCGATCCGCGTCCCGTCCGGGGAGAGCGAGGGGCACTCGACGTTCTGGTGGAGGGTGGTGAGGGTGCGGGCGCCGAGGTCGCCGCGGGCCAGGTAGGTCTGGCCGCCGGTGGCCACGGTGACGTAGAAGGTGTTGTCGTCGGCGAAGGTCACGCCCCAGATGTTGACGTCGGGTGCCCGGTAGGGCTTGCCGTCCTTGATGACGTCGAAGGTCTCCAGGTTGTCCCGGAGGTTCCAGTCGCGGACGTCGACGATCGAGGTGCGGGTGGAGAAGTCGGTGCCGGCGTAGGAGTCGCCGCTGACGAAGACCGTCCACGCGGCGAGGTGGCCGGAGGGTGCGACGCGGGAGCGGGTGGGGATGCCGGCGGCGGGGAAGGAGCGCAGTTCCTTCAGGTGGTCGTCCAGCACCACCGCCCGGTAGCTGTCCTGCAGCGCGCCGCGCTCGGACTGCAGGCAGATGCCGGTGCCGCCCGCCGTGTGGAAGCGCAGGCACTGGACGCCGGAGGAGGTGCGCGGGCCGTCCGGGTGGTCGGCGGGGACGGTGGCGAGCTCGTCGCGGTGCGGGCCCCAGGCCAGGTTGCGGAAGACGAGCGTGCGGGCGGGGCCCGGCCGGAGGACGACCGGGCCGGGGGTGACCACCGGGCCGCCGGGCTGGACCTGGTCCCGCTCGGCGGCCCGGTCGGAGGCGTACAGCACGGCGCCGGTGCCGACCGTG
The DNA here is from genome assembly GCF_042677465.1 of Kitasatospora sp. NPDC127111. Taxonomy (NCBI): domain Bacteria; kingdom Bacillati; phylum Actinomycetota; class Actinomycetes; order Kitasatosporales; family Streptomycetaceae; genus Kitasatospora; species Kitasatospora sp. NPDC127111. The sequence continues at coordinate 9,434 of NZ_JBHXTG010000132.1, read as the reverse complement.
CCGAGCAGCAGGACGGCGACGAGCAGGATCAGCACCCTGGTGCGGTTCTGCAGGGGCTCGGTCACGACGGCACCTCGGGATCGGTGGGGGCTTCGGCGGCGGCGGGTTCGGTGGCGGCGGGCGCGGAGACAACAGGTCCGGTGGCGGCGGGCCCGGAAACGGCGGCCGCGGGTTCGCGGAGGACGAGGGACGCCCCGGCCACGCAGCAGGCCAGGGCGGCCGCCGACCAGGCCAGCGCGGTGGTGCCGCCCACCGCGCTCCACAGCGCGCCGAACACCAGCGAGCAGGCGAACCGGGCGAGCGCCTGCCCGGTGCCGACCAGGGCGAGCCCGGCGCCCCGCTGGTCGGCCGGGACGGCGTCGGCCGCGGCGGCGGCCAGCACGCCGTCGGTCGCGGCGTAGAACGCGCCGTGCAGCACCAGCACGCAGAGCACCGCCGGCAGCCCGCTGAGCGGCGAGAGCAGCAGCCCGTACGCCAGCAGCAGCAGGCCGTGGCCGGCCAGGAAGAGCAGTGTGCGGCCGATCCGGTCGGCGAGCGCGCCGAGCGGGACGGCGAGCAGCAGGAACGCCGCGGCCGTGCCGAGCGGCAGCAGCGGGAAGAGGTCGGTGGCGAGGCCGAGCCGGCGCTGCACGAGCAGGTAGAGGAAGGAGTCGCTGACGGTGGTCAGGCCGAGCAGCACCGCGCAGACGGCGAGCCGGCGCAGGCCGGGCAGGCGCAGCAGGGCGAGGCCGTCACGCAGCCGCGGGGAGCCGGCCGACGGCTCGTCACCCTCGTTCTCGCCGCCCAGGATGCGGTTCGGCACGAAGAGCAGCAGCACCAGCACGCCGAGCAGGGCCACGCAGGCGCTGACCGTGAACACCGCGTCGTAGCCGTGCCGTTCGCCGCCGTCGGCGAGCAGCGGGCCGCCGGCCAGGCGGAGCACCAGGAAGGCGGCGAGCGGGCCGAGCAGGGCGCCGGCCGTGTCCATCGCCCGGTGGACGCCGAACGCCCGGCCCCGGTGCTCGGGTTCGGTGGCGAGCGAGATCATCGCGTCGCGGGGGGCGGTGCGCAGGCCCTTGCCGGTGCGGTCGACGGCGAGCACGGCGCCGATCAGGGGGACGGTGTGGGCGAGCAGCAGCAGCGGCTTGCAGAGCGCGGACAGCCCGTACCCGACCACCGCGACCGCCTTGTGGCGGCGTTCGCCGTCCGCGCCGCGCCGGTCGGCGAGGTGGCCGCCGGCCAGCCGGACGAGGGCGCTGAAGCCGTTCTGGATGCCGTCCAGCAGCCCGAACCCGAGCGGGGAGAGGCCGAGCCCGGCGAGCAGGTAGAGCGGAAGGACGGCGCTGACCATCTCGGAGGAGACGTCGGTGACCAGGCTGACGGTCCCGAGGGCCAGCACGGTGCCCGGTACGGCGGCCCGGGCGGCCGCCCTCCCCCCTGAGCCGCCCCCGGGCCGGAGGGGGCCCCGCCCCGGCCGGGGGGCCGGGGCGGGGGCCTTGGAGCTGCGGGAGTCCGCGACGTACACGGGCGTCAGTTCCAGATGCCGGTGATGGTGGCGGCGGTGTTGGCGTTGCCCGCGTGGGTGGTCAGCCCGGCGAGGTCCTCCAGGGTGCGCAGCACGTTGTAGTGGTTGTAGGTGGTGGCCGTGGAGGAGCCCGGGGTGACGTGGGCGCCGTAGAAGAGGGTGGGGATGCGGTTGCCGGAGAGCTTGTTGTCCTCGTCGAAGGTCAGGACGAGGATGCTGTTGTGGGTCTGGGCCCAGGTCGCGTAGGCGCCGAGCTTGTTCTTGACCCAGGTGTCACCGGTCGAGACCGAGCAGTCGTGCATGTCGTTGCACAGGTCGGGCACGACGAAGGAGACCTTCGGCAGCGTGGTGTAGTCGGTCGGGAACTGCGTCATGGTGTACGCGGTGTTGGTCGGCACGTTGCTGAAGCCGAACCACGGGTTGTGCTTCTGGGCGTACTTGCCGCTGCTGCAGACGGTCGAGCCCTGGCTCGGCAGGCCCTCGTTGTAGCTGCCCCAGGTCTTGCCGGCGGCGATCAGCTCGGAGCCCAGGTTGGGGGCGCTGATCGAGCCGACCGGCACGCAGCTGTCGTCCGTGCGGCCCTGGTTGGAGCCGGAGAACAGCTGGTAGTAGTTGGGCTCGCTGGGGTGGGTGAGGCCGAACGACTGGGTGAGGTTGGCGCCGCCGGCCTTGAGGGTGTTGTTGATGTACGGCGCGCTGGAGCTGCCGATGATCTGCGAGTAGGCGTGGTTCTCCAGCACGACGACGACCACGTGGTCGGGCGCGGGGAGGGCGGCGGCCTGGGCGGCGGTGCCGGTGGCGGCCCAGAGGCCGAGCGAGCCGGCGACGAGGCCGAGGCCGGCGCCCAGGGCGGTCAGGGTGCGGCGGGCGCGGCGGGGGCGGCCGCTGTTCGTGCGGAGTGCGAAGGGCATGGTGTCCTCCGTGTGTCGGGACGGGCCGGGGCCGGGGACCCCGGTGGGGGGTGGTGCCGGTCGAGCGCCGCAAACAGTAGGAGGGCGGCGGTGGCGGTCACCGCCGGAGGAACATGAAGAACAGGCGAACAGCCGTCGTGGGGTGGCGGTGGGGGGCGGCGGAGGTCACAGGCGCCTCGATTGACCCGTCCGTGACGGGCGTGGTGGGATTTCACGGGCCGTCGACCGGTCCACGAACGGCCGGCGGGCCGCTGACGGACGGCTGCCGGGCGGCCGGCGGGCGACCGCCGGGTGAAGGGAACGCGACGTGATCGGGCTGCTGGCCATGGGCGAGGCCGGTCGCCCGCTCGCCGGGGAACTGCACGCGCTGTGGTCGGCCGGCAGCACGGTGTACCGGGTGGAGGATGGCGGCGAGAGCCCGGGTGACGTCCTGGAACGCGCCCTGGGCGAGTGCCGGCAGCTGGTCTGTTTCGCGCCCGTCGGATCGATCGTACGGCTACTGCTGCTGCGCCGCCCGCCTGCCGGACCGGACTGGCGCGCGCCCGACGGGGCCGCCGAGATCGGCGCGGCCGGCGGGGTCCGCGGGGCCGACGGGCTCGGCCGGCGCGCCGACGGGCTCGGCGGCGTCGGCGTGGTGGCGGTCGATCCGGAACGGCGCTTCGCCGTGTCGCTGACCGGGCGTGACGGGGGCGCGGACGACCTGGCCCGCGCGGTGTCGGCCCGGCTCGGCACCTGTCCGGTGGTCACCGGCGGACGAGCCGCGGACCGCTTCGCGCCGGACGGTTCGGCGCCCGTCGAGCGCTACGACGACGACCGGCCGCTCCGGGGAGCGGACGAGGACGTGCTCCGGTGCCCGCCGCTGCCCGCGCGCCCCCGCGTGCGCGCCGGCGACCTGGTGGTCGGGGTCGGCCTGCGCGAGGCGACCGCGCCGCCCGAGGTGACGCGGCTGATCCACCGGGTGCTCGCCGAGGCCGGCCTGGACCACGGCTCGCTCGCCCGGCTGGCCACGCTGGCCGGCAAGGGCGACCACCCGGCCGTCCGCCGGGCCGCCACCCTGCTGGGCCTGCCGGTGGACGAGCACACGGCCGAGGAGCTCACGGCCGTGACGGTGCCGAACCCGTCCGTCGCGGTGGGAGCGGCGGTCGGTACGACGAGCGTCGCGGAGGCCGCCGCGCTGGCGAGTGCGCCCGGCGGCGCCATCGTCGTCCCCAAGCAGAAGAGTGCGACGGTGACGGTCGCGGTCGCCCGGGCGGCGGTGCGCGGACGGCTCGCGGTGGTCGGCCTCGGCCCCGGGGAGCGCGACCTGGTCGTCCCGCGCGCCGAGGCCGAACTGCGGCGCGCCACGGCCGTGGTGGGAGCGCCGGGCGCGTTGGAGCTCGCCGCGGGCTTCCTGCGGCCGGGCGCGCGCCGGTTCACCGCCTCCACCGCCGAGGACTGCGCCGGGGCGGCCGTCGAACTCGCCACCCGGCGGGAGGCCGTCGCCCTGGTCGCGCTCGGGGACGGCCTCGGGTACGACCCGCCGCCGGCCGACGGCTACGACCTCGTCCGCGTCCCCGGCCTGCCTCTTGCTCCGCCCGCCGCTGTTCCCGCCGTTCCTCACGCCGCTCCGCCCGCCGCTGTTCCCGCCGTTCCGCCCGCAGTTCCTCCCGTGGATGGAGACCGCCCGTGACCACCGCCGACCACGACCTCCGCCACCACGGTGACGCGGAGGTGCGCGCCGACGGCCTCGGCCTGGTCGACCTCGCCGTCAACGTCCGCACCGGCACACCGCCGCAGTGGCTGCGCGAGCACCTCGCGGCGACGCTCGGCGAGCTGGCCGCCTACCCCGACCAGACGAGCGCCCGCGCCGCCGTCGCGGCCCGGCACGGACGCCCGGTGGCGGAGGTACTGCTCACCTCGGGCGCCGCGGAGGCGTTCGTGCTGCTCGCCCGCGTCCTGGCGCCACGTCAGGTCGTCGTGGTGCACCCGCAGTTCACCGAGCCCGAGGCAGCCCTGCGGGACGCCGGGCATCCGGTGGAGCGGGTGCTGCTCTCCCCCGCCGACGGCTTCCGGCTGGGTGACGTGCCCGCCGACGCCGACCTCGTCGTCCTCGGCAACCCGACCAACCCGACGTCCGTCCTGCACCCGGCCGCCGCCGTCGCCGCCCTCGCCCGGCCCGGGCGCACCCTGGTGATCGACGAGGCGTTCATGGACACCGTGCCAGGCGAGACCGAATCCCTCGCCGGCGTACGGGACCTCCCCGGCCAGGTGGTCGTGCTGCGCAGCCTCACCAAGACCTGGGGCCTGGCCGGCCTGCGGATCGGCTACGTCCTCGGCCCGGCCCCGCTGATCGCCGGCCTCGCCGCCGCCCAGCCGCTCTGGCCGGTCTCCACCCCCGCCCTGGCCGCCGCCGAGGCGTGCAGCACGCCGGCCGCCCTGGCCGAGGCCGAGCAGGCGGCCCGCGAACTGGGCGACCGGCGGGAGCACCTGCTGAAGGGGCTCGCCGCGTTCCCGGCCGTCCGGGTGCACGGGGAGCCGGCCGCCTCGTTCCTGCTGGTCGAACTGCCGGACGCGGCCGTCGTCCGCGAACGGCTGCGCGAGCGCGGCTTCGCCGTCCGCCGGGGCGACACCTTCCCGGGGCTCGGGACGGACTGGCTGCGCATCGCCGTCCGGGACGAGGAGACCACCGACCGCTTCCTGACGGCGCTCGGCGAGGTGCTGGGCCACGACGGGAGCCCCCGCAGCTGAAACAGGATCGGGAAGATTTGCGCACCGGGCGGTGAACGATCCCGACGTACCGTCATCTCCGGACACGAACACGAACCCCCCGGCAGACGGAAGTTGGACCGCCATGCGCTCGCGAATCGCCCTCACCGCCGCGTCGGTCGCCGCCCTCGCGGCCGCCGCCACCGCCTGCGGGCCCGACAACAGCGGCTCGGCGGCCGCCGCTCCGACCGCGGCCCCGACCACGGCGGCCGCGACCGGCGGGGCCACCGGCTCCGCCGCGCCCGCTCCGACCTCCGGCAGTACGTCCGGCGCGTCCGGCGCGTCCGGCGGCACCTCGGCCAAGCCCTCGCCCGGCGGGACGGCGAAGCCCTCGACCCCGGCCCCCGGCGACAAGGGCGGCTACGGCCAGGCCTGCGGCGCCAACGACCTCACCTTCTCCGCCAAGCTGGAGACCCAGGCCGGCGGCTACGTACTGATCACGGCGAAGGCCAAGCCCGGCATCACCTGCACGCTGTCCGGCGCGCACCCGACGATCGCCTTCGGCTCGACCGGCATCGAGGCCGCCAACGCCGAGCAGGCCGCCGGGGAGCCGATCACCCTCAGCGGGTCCAAGGCCGCCTACGCGGGCGTCAGCCCCAAGAGCAGCAAGGGCAACCAGGCGGTCGAGTTCGGCGACGTCATCATCGCCATCGGCAACGCGGACCCCAACCCGGTGAGCATCCCGGTCGGCAGCATCAAGGTCGACAAGCCGGTCGTCACCAACTGGCACACCGACCCCAAGCAGGCCGTCCCCGGCGTCTGAGCACGTCGCCGAACCGGTCGCGTGACCACCGGCCTTTCTCACGGCCGGAGTTGGATCGCACACCCCTCGACGCGGTGCGGGCGATCCGTGGCGTGACTCCTCCCCCGGCTCGGACTTCCCAACGGAGTCCTGGAGCCGGGGGCTTCTCGCCATCCCGTCCGGGTGTCGCGACGGGCCAGCCCGGCCCGTAGAACGTTGACGGCTCCTACGGTGTCGGCGTGCGCCCGGTGGCCGCAGGCGACGCGTCCGCCTCGAACGCCCGGATCTCCTTGAGCTGCCCGGACTGATCGCCGTAGCGGACCGTCGTCCTGGAGACGTGCCGGAAGGCATCCCGCCGCTCCTGGAGTGCCGCGTTGTACAGCGCGCAGTGGTCGCGCGGCATCGCGGCGAGCTGCTGCTCCTGGCCACGGTGGGCCTGATGAGGAACTCGTACGCACGGATCATCCGACCCACCCCCTCTCGACTCGGTCATCAACGTGCCACACCCCACTGACACACGGCACGACCTCCCCGTCGGCCTTCTGCCGCGCAGTGATGTGGCGGCTCCGCGCCGCCGGGTTCAGGATCGGATTCCCTCCCCGGCTGCAGCCGGGGATACCCTCCGAAGATCAGGGACGGAGACCGGAGGCATGGACCTCTCTGGCAGACTGTGCGACCGGGTGGGCCGGTTGGGCCGGGCATGACACAGCCGGCATGACACATGGGGGCAGGGCATGAGCAGCCGGGGGACCGTGCTCGGGGGTCGGTACACGCTGACCGGGCGGATCGGCGGCGGGGGCATGGGCTCCGTCTGGCGGGCCGACGACGAGGTGCTGGCGCGCCCGGTCGCGGTGAAGATCCTGCACCCTGGGCTGGTCGAGGACGGCGCGTTCGTCCAGCGGTTCCGGCGCGAGGCCCAGTTGCTGGCCGCACTCAAGCACCCCGGCATCGTCGACGTGCACGACTACGGCGAGAGCGGCGGGGACGCCGAGGACCGGATCGCCTACATCGTGATGGAGCTGGTCGACGGGCAGCCGCTGGACCAGGTGCTCACCGACGACGGGCCGATGCCGGCGCAGCGGGCGCTCGGGCTGCTCGCCACCGCGCTGGACGCGCTGCACGCCGCGCACCGGCGGGACATCGTGCACCGCGACGTGAAGCCGTCCAATCTGATGCTCCGCCCGGACGGCCGGGTGACGGTGACCGACTTCGGCATCGCCCGGGCCGTGGCGAGCACCAGGATCACCGCCTCGCACGCGGTGATCGGCACGGCGCTCTACATGGCCCCGGAGCAGGCCGAGGGCAAGGCCGTCACCCCGGCCTCCGACCTGTACTCGATCGGCGTGGTCGCCTTCGAACTGCTCACCGGGCAGCCGCCGTTCGACGGGGAGTCGGTGCTCGAGGTCGCGCTCAAGCACATCCGGGAGCCCGCGCCGGAGCTGCCGGCGGACTTCCCGCCGGAGGTGCGGACGTTCGTCGCCACCGCGCTGGCGAAGAAGGCGGAGGACCGCTTCGCCGACGCGGCCGCGATGGCGGCGGCGGCGCGGGCGGCGATCGGCGCCTCAGGCGCCCCAAGCGCCTCAGGCGCCTCAGGCGCCCCAAGCGCCGCGGCTGCGACTCCCCGGGCCGCCAAACCCGCCAAACCCGCCGAGCCGGCGGGCGAGGTCCCCGCGGTGGAGCCCCGCGCCGCCGCCACCGAGCCGACCGCGCGCAGGAAGCGGCGCGGCTTCCTCGTCCCGATCGTCATCCCGGTGATCATCACGGCCGGCACCACGACCGCCCTGCTGATCGACCACGCGCCCTTCCAGTCCCAGGCGCAGGGGCCGGCCGGACAGCAGCCGTCCGCCGCAGCCCCCGGCACGGCCGGTACGACTACCCCGCCAACGACCGCCCCCGCCGCGACGACCCCGGCGGCCACCACCGCGCCCGCGACCACCCCACCTGCCACCACCCCGCCGGCGAGCGCGACCCCGGTCCCGAACGCCGCCGGCCAGGCCACGCCCACCCGGGCAAGCGGCACCGGCGGCGCAGGCGGCGGGGGCACCGCCAGCGGCGGCACCGCGCCCCAGCCCCCGGCCAACACCCCCGCCCCGCCGGCCACCGGCAACCAGCCCCCGCCCGCCAACCCGGCGCCGCAGACGCCCGGCACGCCGGCGGGCTGCGGCGGCACCAAGTGGGGCGCCATCGTCAGCGTCGCGTCCGGGCAGAAGCTCGGCCTGTCCAAGGACACCCCGTCGGGCGGCCAGGGCGTGCTCATGGGCGGCAACACCGCGTACGGCTGGGTCCGCTCGGACCCGGACCCCGGCGGCTGGTACAAGTTCACCCCGTGCAACCTGAGCGGCCCGGTCCTCGTCCAGGAGTCGGACGGGCGGGTGGCGCTCTCCGGCGGGTTCAGCGTGCTGACCAACTGGACGGTCGCCGCCGCGAGTACGCCGGGCGCGTTCTACCTGAAGGACTACATGGGCCAGTCCTGCATGACCGACAACGGCCCGGGCAACCAGGTCACCATGGCCACCTGCACGCCTGGCAACAAGTCCCAGGAGTTCCGGATCCCCTGAGAGACGGAGCCGGGGACGGGCAGGGGACGGACAGGGGACGGACAGGGCTACGGCCGGGTGCGTTCGGGTACGGCTCGTCCCGGGATCGAACATCGCACACCTGTGGAGGAAACAGTGCTGAAGGGCAAGGCCGCCGTCGTCACCGGGGGATCGCGCGGCATCGGCCGGGCGGTCGTCGAGCGCCTGTGCCGTGACGGTGCCGAGGTCGTGTTCAACTTCGCCACCGCCGTGGACGCGGCGGCCGACGTCGTCCGGGCCGTGCGGGCGGAGGGCGGGACGGTCCACGCGCTCCGGCTGGACCTGGCCGATCCGGAGGGGCCCGAGCGGCTGATGCGGGAGGCCGAGGAGCTGCTCGGCGGGCTGGACATCCTGGTGAACAACGCCGCGACGTCCTTCGCGCGGGCCACCATCGCCGAGACCGAGCCGGCCGAGTTCGACCGGGTGATGGCGGTCAACGCGCGGTCGGTGTTCCTGACCGTGCGCCACGCGGCCCGGTCGATGCGCGACGGCGGCCGGATCGTGAACATCTCCACCGCCAACACCGTCCGGTCCGTCCCCGGCTGCGCCCCGTACGTCGCGAGCAAGGGCGCGGTCGAGCAGCTGACCGCCGTCGCCGCCCAGGAGCTCGGGCCGCGCGGCATCACCGTGAACACCGTCTCGCCCGGGGCGACCGACACCGAGCTGCTGCGCGGCACCAACCCGGCGGAGGCGCTCGACACGGTCGCCGGGATCACGCCGCTGCGGCGGCTGGGGCAGCCGGACGACATCGCCGACGTGGTGGCGTTCCTGGCGGGCCCGGACGGCCGGTGGATCACCGGCCAGAACCTCCGCGCGACGGGCGGGCTGGTCTGAGGCCGAGCCCGCCACCCGTGGGCTCCGGACCCCGCCGGCCCCGCGGCCCAGCACCTCCGGCCGCGGACGTCTCCGGACGCTGACGGCGCGCCGGAAACGGCCGTCGGCCCTCCCCCGGGCGG
>NZ_JBHXTG010000131.1:0-12622 GCF_042677465.1 Kitasatospora sp. NPDC127111 | reverse complement strand
GTCCGGGGTGCCCGCCGCGGCGTGGTCGGGCGCACCCCGGCCCGGAGAGGCCCTAACCTCGGCCGACCCGCGCGGGCGGGTGAAAAGTGATCAGTTCGCCGCCGATCTCCCAGGTGCCGCCGTCGGAGGTGGCGCCGCGCATGCCCTGGAGGGTGGTGGCGCCGGCGAGTTCGACGGCCGTGACGGTCCCGGTGGAGGCGAATCCGAAGGTCCGCGCCGGGTCCCAGTCGGTGCTGTGGCGCAGCCGTCGGCCCATCCGGGCCCACCCCCGCGGGCCGGCGGCCACGACCCAGGCGTCCGGGGCGACCGCCGTGAAGCGGCGTGCGGGGCGCAGCCAGGAGGCGGCGTCCTCGGGCCAGTCGACGACGGCGAGGACGACCCCGCCGCGCTCGCGCCACGCGTCGGCGAACGCGGTGGCGGCGGCCGTCGAGGCGGCGTCGCGGCCGTGACCGGCGACGATCGTCCGGATCCGCGCCCGCGGCGCCGTCAACAGGCCGAGGAGGGCGGCGAGTTCGGCATCGGTGTGCGGCGCGGGCGACGGCGCGAGGCCGTCGGGGCGCGGGCCGAGGGGGGACCGGGTGCGTGCGGCCTCCCGGGCGAGGTTCAAGACGGCTCCTCTCGGCCGCCCTTCCAGGCGGCGTACTGCGCGGGCAGGCAGACCGCGCAGGGGCGGTGACCAGAGGCGACGGCCGTCGCGGCGGGTCCGGTCACGGCCGGTCAGGCCGCGTCGTGGAAGACGAGGCCGAGGGTGTGGCGCCGACCGCCGCGCACGGTGCTGACGCCGTGGCGCATCGGTGCCGCGGACCAGCCGCGGGCGGAGGTCACCGGCCGGTCGCTGGTGGTGAAGACCAGGCCGTGGCCCTGCCGGAGCGTGACGGAGGTGCCGCGGGACTGGGCGCGCGGACGCTGCTCGACCATCAGGAACTCGCCGCCGGTGTAGTCCGTCCCGGGGGCGTCCAGGCCGATCACCACCTGGAGCGGGAAGACGAGCTCGCCGTACAGGTCGCGGTGGAGCGCGTTCCAGTCGCCCGGCCCGTAGCGCAGCAGGATCGGGGTGGGCCTGGTCTGTCCGGCCCGGTGGCACAGCTCCAGCCATTCGGCGAGGGTGTCCGGCCACGGCGCGGGCCGGCTCAACCGGGCCGCCCAGTCGCGGGCGACGGGGAGCAGGCGGGGGTAGAGCGCTTCGCGCAGCCCGGCCACCAGGGCGGGAAAGGGCTCCTGGAAGTAGCGGTACTGGCCGGAGCCGAAGCGGTGGCGGGCCATGTCGACGGTGGAGCGGAAGTGCCGCACCTCCTCGTACAGGGCGGCGATCCCGGCGCACTCGTCGGGGGTGAGGAGTGGTCCGGTCGGGGCGCAGCCGAAGGCGTCGAGTTCGCCGGCCAGGGCCGGCCAGTCGGTGCCGGTGAGGCGGTCGGCGGGGTGCGGGGCGAGCGGGGTGGTGAGGGCCATGGGGTTCGTTCCGGTCGGGGTCGGGTGCGGGGTTGGGATCGGGAGCGGGAGTGGGTCAGGCTGCGCGGAGCGTGCCCTCGTGCGCCAGGAGCTGGCGCTTGCGGTCGAGGCCGCCGGCGTAGCCGGTCAGCGAGCCGTCCGCGCCGATCACCCGGTGGCAGGGGCGGACCACCAGCAGCGGGTTGGCGCCGATCGCGGCCCCGACCGCGCGCACCGCCGCACGCGGGAGCCCGGCGCGCTCGGCGAGCCGGCCGTAGGTGGTGGTCGTGCCGTACGGGACGGTCTCCAGCGCCGCCCAGACCCGCCGCTGGAACTCGGTGCCGCCCGCGGCCCACTCCAGTTCGAAGCCCGCGCGCTCGCCGGCGAAGTACGCCCGGAGCTGCCGGACGATCTCGGCGAACGCCTCCGGCCGGTGCGTCCAGCCGCCCCGGACGACGGCGGCGTTCCGCTGCCCGGTCATCGACACCGAGGCGAGCGCGGTGCCGCCGGGCGCGGTGACGGAGGGTTCGCCGACCAGCAGCAGTTCGCCCACCTGGGTGTCGATCGTGGTGTAGGCGGTCAGGGTGGTGTCGGCGGTCATCGTGGCGTGCCCCTTTCTCGACGGTGCGGCTTCTCGACGGTCCGGACGTCGTCCCGTCCTGCCGTTCCGCCTCCACTCTGCTGGCCGTGACGCCCGATGACCGGCGGGAATCGGACACGGCATTGCGGGCCGGGGCACGGGCCCGCATCACCCGATCGGTTGACGCCCGGATCCACCGGACCGGGCCCGACGACGAGCCGGGCCGCCGACCGCCGGGGCCCGCCGGCGGCCCGAGGATCGATGGCGAGTACCGGGGCGGCGGCACGGGCATCGCGCGCGCCCCGGACGGCCGTCGGGTGGACGTCGGCGTCAACGTCCCGGGCGGCAACGGGGTGCTGGAGGTGATCGACACCGGGCGGCCGGAGGTCACCGGCACCGCCCCGGTCGGCCGCCGCCCGTTCGACGTGGACGTCGCCCCCGACGGCGGCGAGTCCACGTCACCGACCACGACTCCTTCGACGTCACCGTCGTACCCGCCGCCACCGTGCGCCCGCGCCGCGTCGAGTGGCCCCGTACGGCACCGCGGGCGGGCTCGGCTCCTGGCGGAGCCGCACCACGCCGCCGTCCGCCCCTCCGACGGCCGGCTGCTGCTGCCCTTCGAGGGCGAACGCCTGGTCGTGCTCAACCCGCGCACGGGGACCTCCGCCGTCGAGCCGATGACCGCCGACACCCACCAGCACGGCGCCACCGTCACTCCCGACGGCCGGCTGCTGGTCGTCGGCACCGGGCCGATCGACCCCGCCGAGGACGCCGGCCCCTCCCTCACCGTCCGCACGCCCGACGGGCGCGAGCGGGTCATCCCCCCGGACGGGCCGCACGAGGACGTCGCCGGCTCCCGGGACGGCCGCATCGCCTACGTCACCGGCGGCTACACCCCGGACGGCTCCTGGAACGGCATCACCGTGGTCGACCTGGACACCGCCACCACCCACCGCCTCCCCGCGGGCACCCGCCCGCTCGGCATCGCCGTCCTGTGAGCCGGCCGACCCGTCAGGGCTGCTCCTCGTGGTGCCCGCAGATCCAGGCCAGGGCGCCGTACGCGCCGAGCGCGTAGTCGGCGTCCACGCCGCGGGCGGCACCCGCGCGGATCTCCACCGCGGCGGCCTGGAACTCGGCGAGCAGCTGGGCCCGGCACGGACCGATCGCGCCGACGGCCGCCGCCGCCGTCACCGGGCCGCCCACCTGTGCGCCGACCGCCCAGCGGTAGGCGCCCACCACACCGTGGTCGTAGCGTGTCCACGGCGGCCGGCGGCTGTTCGCCCGCTCCAGGGCGGCGAAGACCTCCGCCGCCGAGCGCACGCCCACCGCCACCATCGTCGTCTCGTCGGCAGTCATGGCCCGACGCTACGACCGCCCCCGCCGCCGCGCCCGCCGACACGGGAGCAGGGGTCCGCCCCGGCCGGGCCGGCGCGGCGGCCGACGCGGTCGGTGCGGCACCGGCCGTGGGCGGTTCCGGGCCGCTGGACCGTCCGGGTGAAATCCTTTCGGCCGCACGGGCCGGGCCCCCGGCCGCTCACCGGCTCGCGATGCCCACCATGCCGTGCAGCAGGAGACCGGCGATCCGGGCCTCCTCCAGGCTCCGGGTGAACGCCTCCACCTGTTCGTGCGGCTCCAGGCCCATCAGCCCGGGCGGCCACGTGCCGGGCGGAACCACGATCACCGCCACTCCCCCGCGCCGTTCGGCGGCCGACAACCAGCCGGGCGACACGGCCACTCCCGAGGCCGGCTCCCAGACCTGCCGCCCGCCCACCAGCACCAGCCGCTCGAACCGGTGCCCGCCCACCTCGACCATCCCGGTCGTCGCCGGCGGCTCCCCGGCCGCGAGCACGAAGCCGCTGTCCACGGCGTCCACCACCAGCTCACCGTGCAGGCGCGCGCCGACCTCCACGATCGCCTCGGCCAGCCGCCCTCCCGCCACGTCCCGCACCGCGAACGCCCACACCATCGGCGCCCGCCGCGCCTCACCACCCGCCTCGTCTGCCACACCCAGCCCAACGACTCACCGACCCCAACGGCTTCCCGCGAGGTGGAAGTGGGGAGCGATGGGGCCAGCCTCCCCGGCCGGAGCAGGGGCGGGGTTGCGAAGGAGCCGGCCCACCAGCCGAAGCCGGGGTGCGCGAGCGAGGCGGTCGCCGAGGCGAAGGGGCGGGCCCACCGAGCGACGGCAAAGGACCCGCCCACCAGCCGGAGCCGCGGTCCGCGGATGAGGCGGACAGGGAGACGACGGCGCCCACCCACCGGCCGGAGCAAGGGTGCGCGACATCAGCGGAGCCGGGGATGGCGCAAGATCCGGCCCACCAGCCGGAGCGGCGGTGCGCGAGCGAGGCGGACGGGGAGGCGACGACGCCCGCCCACCGGCCAGAGCAGGGGTACGCGACATCAGTGCAGCCGGGGGTGGCACACGATCCGGCCCACCAGCCGAAGCCGGGGTGCGCGAGCGAGGCGGTCGCTGAGGCGAAGGGGCGGGCCCACCGAGCGACGGCAAAGGACCCGCCCACCAGCCGGAGCCGCCGTCCGCGGATGAGGCGGACGAGGAGACGACAGCGCCCACCCACCGGCCGGAGCAGGGGTGCGCGACATCAGCGGAGCCGGGGATGGCGCAAGATCCGGCCCACCAGCCGGAGCGGGGGTGCACGAGCAAGGCAAACGCCGAGGCGAACGGGCAGGCCCACCGACCGCTGCCGCCGTGCGCGAGCGAGGCGGACGGGGAGGCGGCGGCGCCCGCCCTCCGGAGGCGGAGCCCCACCGGCCGGAGCCGCGGTGCGTGGGTCGGGTGGACGATCCGGGTTCCGGCCTACCGGCCGTTACCCCCGGTGTGCGAGCACCGCCACGTGCGGGCCGAAGCAGACCACCAGCCGGTCGCCGGGCGCGGCCGCGACCCCGCGCACCGGGTGGGGGAAGCGCAGCACCGGGCCGATCCGCTCGTGCGTCGCCACGTCCCACAGGCGCAGCGTGCCGTCGTCGCTGCCGGCGGCCAGTACGGGCCGTCCGCCGAGGGCCGTGGCGGCCAGCGCCCACACCCCGTCGGTGGGGCCGTCCGGCATCGCCACCCCCTCCGGGCGGCCGGAGGACGGGTCCCACAGCCGTACGCGGCCGCGCCAGTCGCCGGTGGCCACGACGGGCCGGCCGGCCAGGTCGGCGAGGGCGACGGCGTCGACGGCGGAGGTGGTGGCCGCGCGGAAGGCGGCGATCGGGGTGCCGGTGGTCAGGTCCCAGAGGCGGACGTCGGGGTCGAAGCTCTGGTCCGCGTTCATGCCGCTGCTCGTGGCCGCGACCGGTCGGTCGCCGATCACCGCCACCGCGGCGACGTGCACGGGGTGGGTGTGGCCGTGGAGGGGGCGGCCGAGCTCGCGGCCGTCGGTGACGTCCCAGAACCGCACCGTCGTGTCCTGGTGGCCGGTGACCGCCACCGGGCGGCCGTCGAGCCGGGTCGTGGCCACGGACAGGGCGTCGTCGACGGGCAGGGTCCGCAGGCAGCGGCCGGTGGCCGGGTCCCAGGTGAACTCCGGTGCGCGGCCGTCGACGCCGAGGACGACGGGCCGGCCGTCCAGCGTGCCGAGGGTGACGTCGGCCCACCGGTCGACGGGCAGCTCGGCGAGCAGGCGTCCGTGGTCGACCTGCCACAACCGGGCCACCGCGTCCCTGCCGCCGGTGAGCGCGACCGCGCGGCCGCCGACGAGGGCCGTCGCCACGGAGGCGATCGTGTCCCGGTGGCCGGTGAGGCGACCGCCGGCCCCGTCGCCGTCGCCGTCACCGTCGCGCGGCCAGGTGGCCCACTCCACGCCCCAGGGTTCGGCGACCTCCAGCGCCTCCACCACGGGGGCCTCCGGACACGGGACGGCGGGAACGGCGGGAACGGCAGGGACACGAGGGAGAACGGCAGGAACGGCAGGGGCCCGGCGCGGGCGACGGAAGAACATGCCGTCAGTATCGGGCGCCCGCGCCACGGGCCCCCTGAGGGCCGGTCGGGCGGTTCGCACTACCCGTTCGGCGCAGCCCGGATCGTGGTGGCGGCCCGGTGTTCACAGACTCGGAGGCGGGGGTGGACTCAACCGGAGAGGCATCCTCATGACCAACGCTCTTCGCCGCGCCCTCGCGGTGACCGCCGTGCTTTCCGTCGGAATCGGCCTGGCGTCCTGTGGCAGTGCCAAGCAGTCAACCGGCGGCACGTCCTCGGGCAACGCGAGCGGAAACGCGAGCGGCACCGCGGTCGGGGCGATCAAGATCGGCCTGCTCCTGCCGGAGACCAAGACGACCCGGTACGAGCAGTTCGACCGGCCGCTGATCGAGCAGAAGATCAAGCAACTGGCGCCGAACGCGCAGATCGACTACTACAACGCCAACCAGGACGCGACGACCCAGCAGACCCAGGTCGACACGGCGCTGACCAAGGGCGACAAGGTGCTGATCCTGGACCCGGTGGACTCCAAGGCGATCCAGTCCTCCGTCCAGAAGGCCCACGACGCGGGTGTCAAGGTGGTCTCCTACGACCGCCTGGCCCAGGGCCCGGTCGACACGTACGTGTCCTTCGACAACCACAAGGTCGGCGAGCTGCAGGGCCAGGCCCTGGTGGCAGCGGTGGGCGACAAGGCCGGCGCCGGACAGATCATCATGATCAACGGCTCGCCCACCGACCCCAACGCGGCCGACTTCAAGGCCGGCGCGCACGCCGCCATGGACGGCAAGCTGAAGATCGGCAAGGAGTACGACACTCCGCAGTGGGACCCGAACACCGCCAACCAGGAGGCCGCCGCGGGCATCACCGCGATCGGCGCGAACAACGTCGTCGGCATCTACTCCGCCAACGACGGCATGGCCGCCGGCATCGCCACCGCGCAGAAGGCGGCCGGGATCAACGTCCCGCTCACCGGTCAGGACGCCCAGCTCGACGCCATCCAGCGCATCCTGATCAACACCCAGACCATGACGATCTACAAGCCCTTCAAGCCGGAGACCGACGCCGCGGCCGAGATGGCCGTCAGCCTGGCCAGCGGTGCGACCCTCAACCCCACCGTCGTGCCGACCACGGCGACCAACGGCAGCAACCACAAGGCGTTGGCCAACCTGATCACGCCGATCGTCGTGACCAAGGACAACATCAAGACCACCGTGGTCCAGGACGGCCTCTACACCGTCGCCCAGATCTGCACGCCGGACTACGCCGCCGCCTGCACCGCGGCCGGCCTCCAGTAATCCGACGCTGCCCCGAAACGAGCACGCCCCGTCTCCGAACAGGAGACGGGGCAAGGGAGTTGGTCACTGTGGCAGGTGAGACCGTATTGGCCCTGCGCGGGGTCTCCAAACGGTTCGGCGCCGTCCAGGCGCTCACCGGCATCGAACTGGAGGTGCACGCCGGCGAGGTGGTGGCCCTGGTCGGCGACAACGGCGCCGGGAAGTCCACCCTGGTCAAGGCGATCGCCGGGGTCCACCAGCCCGACGAGGGCGTCATCGAGTGGAACGGCAAGCCGGTCACCATCCACCGCCCGCAGGACGCCCAGCAGTTGGGCATCGCCACCGTCTACCAGGACCTCGCGCTCTGCGACAACCTCGACGTGGTCGGGAACCTCTTCCTCGGCCGCGAGATCCGGCGCTTCACCGTCCTCGACGAGGTCGCGATGGAGAAGCGCTCCCGCTCGCTGCTGGACACCCTGTCCATCCGCATCCCGAGCGTGCGCATCCCCGTCGCCTCGCTCTCCGGCGGTCAGCGCCAGGTGGTCGCGATCGCCCGCGCGCTGATCGGCTCGCCGAAGATCGTGATGCTGGACGAACCCACCGCCGCCCTCGGCGTCGAACAGACCGCCCAGGTCCTCGACCTGGTCGAGCGGCTGCGCGAGCAGGACCACGGCGTGATCCTCATCAGCCACAACATGGCCGATGTGATGGCCGTCGCGGACACCGTCGCGGTGCTGCGCCTGGGCCGCAACAACGGCGTCTTCGACAAGCGCTACACCAACCAGGAAGAGATCATCTCGGCCATCACCGGAGCCACGGACAACGCCGTGACCCGCAGGAAGGCCCGTGGCCAGGAGGGTTCCCAGTGAGCGAGAACTTCCCCGGGGGCACTGGGGGCGGCGAGCCCGAGCGCCACCACGTCCCGCTGCCCGAGGACACCATGCCCAAGGGCGGCGTCAACGAGCCCGTGCCGGTCGCGCCCGAGGCCACCCCCGCCGTCGACCCCCGGCTGATCGTCCGCCAGGAGGGCATCAAGGGCTACCTGGGCGAGTTCCGCCGCCGGCTGAGCAGCGGTGAACTCGGCTCGCTGCCCGTGGTCCTGGCCCTGATCGTGATCTGGGCCGTGTTCGGCAGCCTGAACAGCAGCTTCCTGTCCGCCCAGAACCTCTCCAACCTGTCCCAGCAGATCGTCGGCACCGGCATGATCGCGATCGGCGTGGTGTTCGTGCTGCTGCTCGGCGAGATCGACCTCTCGGTCGGCTCGGTCAGCGGCCTCTGCGCGGCGATCTACGCCGTCCTGAGCGTCACCGACGGCGTCAACCAGTACCTCGCGCTGATCACCGCCCTCGTCGGCGGTGCGGTGGTCGGCTGCATCCAGGGCGTCTTCTTCGCCAAGGTCGGCGTCCCCGCCTTCGTGGTCACCCTCGCCGGCAACCTCGGCTGGAACGGCCTGATGCTGCAGATCCTCGGCACCAACGGCACGGTCAACCTGCCCGGCAACGACATCGTCTCCCGGCTCTACAGCACCATCTACGGGCAGCAGATCGCCGCCTACGGCACGGCGGCGATCGGCGTCCTGCTGTTCCTGGGGGCCTCACTGTTCGACGCGCGTCGCCGCCAGGCCGCGGGCGTGCCGTCGCGTCCGCCGTCGGACATCGCGGTGCGGACGGTGGTGCTGGCGATCATCGCGTTCCTCGCCGCCTACACGCTCAACCAGTACAAGGGGCTGCCGCTGGCGCTCCTGATCTTCCTGATCTTCATCGTGGTGCTGGACTTCGTGCTGCGCCGCACCAGTTACGGCCGGCAGGTCTTCGCACTCGGCGGCAACATCGAGGGCGCCCGGCGCGCCGGCATCAACGTGTCCTGGATCCGGATCAGCGTGTTCACGATCTGCTCCACCATGGCCGCGGTCGGCGGCCTCTTCCTGGCCGCGCAGATCCAGTCGGCCAGCCAGACCTCCGGCGGCGGCAACCTGCTGATGAACGCGATCGCGGCGGCGGTCATCGGCGGCACCAGCCTGTTCGGCGGACGCGGCTCGACCTGGTCGGCGCTGCTCGGCGCGCTGGTGATCGGCTCGATCCAGTCCGGGATGAACATCGAGGGCCTGAGCAACGCCATCCAGTTCATGGTCACCGGTGCGGTGCTGCTGGCCGCGGTGGTCATCGACTCGCTGGCCCGCCGCACCCAGAAGGCCGCCGGGCGCGCCTGAACGGCGGCGCGCCCGCCCCCCGTCTCAGCCGGTCACCGCGAGTTCGGCGACCACGGCGCGGTGGTCCGTCCCCGGCACCCGGTGCTCGGCGACGGACACCGCCGTCAGCGCGTCGCCGTGCAGCACGTGGTCGATCTGGATCACCGGCGGCAGGTACGGGAAGTCCGCGTTGTCCTCCGGCCAGGTCGGCGAGCCGCCGCGGCCCAGTTCGGCGTGGGTGTCGGTGAGCCCGGTGGCGAGCAGCTCGCGCATCGGGGCGTGGTCGAGGGTCGCGTTGAAGTCGCCCAGGAAGACGGCGTCGCGGGTGGAGCCGGTGGCCGCCGCCCGCAGGTCGGCGAAGTCCCGGGACCAGCGCCCCGCGTCGCCCAGCGGGTAGTAGGTGTGCACGGCGGTCAGCCGCACCGTCCGGCCGCCCACCGCGACCTCGGCGGCCACCTGGGCCCGGGCCGCCTCCGACGCCGAGGCGTCCAGCGGGGCGAGCGGCAGCCGGGAGTAGAGCACGGTGTCGCGGCCCGGCCGGACCTGCCGGTGGGGCAGCAGCTCGGCGATCCCCGCCCGCTCCATCGCGGCGGGCGCGGCCCCCCAGTACTCCTCCATCGCGAGCACGTCGATCCGCTGCTCGCGCACCAGCTTCACCAGCTCGGCGGCGTCGACCTGCCCCAGGTACGCGTTGCTGGTGGCCACCCGCAGCCTCGGCGCGTCCGCCGCCACCGAGCCGCCCTCCGGGACGAACCGCGGCACCAGCCAGCAGAGTTGCACCACCGCGAGCAGCCCGGCCACCCCGGCGGCCCACCACGAGCGGAGGACCAGCAGCACCACCAGCGCCAGCAGGGTGGCCGCCGCGGCGTACGGCAGCAGCACCATCGGCACGGCCAGGGACGTCCCGTCGTCCCAGCCGCCGAGGCGCACCACGGCCAGCGCGGCCGGCGGCACCAGCGCGGCCGCGCCGAGCCAGGTCACGACCCGCCTGGTCCGGCCCCACCAGCCCACCCCGGACCGGCCCGCCGCTCCCTGCTTCCCCACCGTCTCTCCCGTCACTCGACTCCGCCGGAAGACGCCCCCGCCCTCCCCCTCGGTTCCGGCCCCCGGCCCCGACGACGGCGTGGTCGGGGCGTCGCACCCACGCCGGGGGCCGGCGGATCGGGGCACCGGCACCGGGCTGGCTCACCGAACCCGGTCCGCGGCACGGCGCGCAGACCCCCCGGGGCGACGGCGCGCGACGGCGCGCCCGCGCCCGGGCCCGGGGCGCGGGCCCGGCAGCATGAGTTGACGTGACGTCAGGCAGAGGCCAGGTGGGCGGTCCACTTGGTGCGCCAGGCGAGGGCGTCGGCGACGCCCTCGGCGATGGTGCGCCGG
Organism: Kitasatospora sp. NPDC127111; assembly: GCF_042677465.1. NCBI lineage: Bacteria > Bacillati > Actinomycetota > Actinomycetes > Kitasatosporales > Streptomycetaceae > Kitasatospora > Kitasatospora sp. NPDC127111. The sequence goes on along the minus strand of NZ_JBHXTG010000131.1, from coordinate 1,856 downwards.
GCGGACCAGCCGAGCAGTTCGCGGGCGGTGTCGACGGCCGCGTAGCAGCCGAGCACGTCGCCCGGGCGGGCGGCGGCCTCGCGGACGTCGAGCCGGGCGCCGACGGCCTGCTCGAAGGCGGCGATCAGTTCGCGGACGGTGGTGCCCTCGCCGGTGCCGACGTTGATCACGCGGTAGCGGTCCTCGTCGTCGGGCCCGACCACCTCGTCGAAGCGGGTCAGCGCGGCGGCGTGGGCCTCGGCGACGTCCTGGACGTGGATGTAGTCACGGATGCCGGAGCCGTCCCGGGTCGCCCAGTCCACGCCGGTGACGGTGAACGGCGTGCCGTTGGTGTGCGCCTCGATCAGTTTGCCGAGCGCGTGGGTCGGGTTGAGGTCCTGCAGGCCGGTGCGCAGCTGCGGGTCGGCGCCGATCGGGTTGAAGTAGCGCAGGACGACGACGCGGATCCCCTCGGCGCCCTCGGCCCGGGTCCAGTCCTGGAGGACGTGCTCCATCATCTGCTTGGTGCGCGCGTACGGGCTGCCCACCTCGACCGGGCAGCTCTCGTCCACCCGGCCGTCCGGGGTGGGCGCGTAGAGGGAGGCGGAGCTGCTGAAGACGACCCGGGTGCAGCCGTTGCGCTGGAGGGACTCCAGCAGCTCGACGGTCTTGGCGACGTTCTCGCGGTAGTAGAAGAGCGGCTTGCCGACCGACTCCGGGACGACGATCCGCGCGGCGCAGTGCAGGGTGGCGCCGATCTCGGGGTGCTCGGCGAAGATCCGGTCGAGCAGCGCGCCGTCGGCGATGTCCCCCCGGTAGAACACCCGCCCCTCGACGAACTCCGGGCGTCCCTTGGACAGGTCGTCGAGCAGGACCGGCGTGATGCCCTGGTCCAGCAGTGCGGACGCGACCGTGCTGCCGATGTACCCCGCACCGCCGGTGATCAGGACCTTCTTCATACGCGACCGCTCCTCGCACTCGTCGGGGGCCTGGTGGCGCCCCGGTGGGGGTAGGGACGAGTCGATCGCGCACGTCGGTTCCGCCGGGCCTCCGGATTCCGGCGGGCCCGGGATCAGTTCCCGCGGGCGCGGCGGCGCAACCAGAAGCCGGCGCTGACCAGCAGGACGGCGGCGACGGCGGTGCCGATGGCGGCCCAGGTGGCGGCGTCCGAGGTGCCGTCCGCATCCGAACTCCGCGCGGCCGCGGTGGCGTTGCCGGGGCCTTGGGTGGTCGCGGTGGTGGCGGCCGCGGTCACGCCCGGGACCGGTGCGGCGACGGTCGCCGTGGGCCCGGTGACGGGGGCGGCGGTCGGTGCGGCGGTCGGTCCGGTGGTCGGTCCGGTGGCCGGCGGGGCGGGCGGTGCCGGGGTGGGCGCGGGCCCGGTGGCCGGCGGGGTGGGCAGCACCGGGTCGGTGATGGCGGCCGCCTCGACGTCGAGTTCGCGCTCGCCGTGCCCGAGGTCGGGGAAGGCGCAGTCGACGGTGACCCGCCAGTGCCCGGCCGGCAGCGTCTCCTTGGTGGTGTACGTCCCGGGGCGCCCGGGGACGGCCACCAGGCGCCACGGTCCCGCCGACCGGCCGTCGGCGGAACTGGCCGAGAGCGTCCCGGCGAAGTCCTGGGTGACCGGGTCGTGATCGTTCTCGAAGGTGGCGACGGTGGTGACGTGGCCGTTCTCCTGGCCGGTGACGTCGAGCCGGACGGTGTCGCCGTGGGCCGCCGCGGGCAGGGCGGCGGGTCCGAGGACGGCCGCCCCGGCGAGGGCGAGGGCGACGGCGAGCGGTCGGATGCGCATGGCGGGGGGCTCCTTGTGGGGAGGGCCGACGGGTGGGGGCCCCGCCCGGGGTGTAAGGCCGGGGGCGCCCCCCGGGGGGGTGGGA
>NZ_JBHXTG010000130.1:0-13600 GCF_042677465.1 Kitasatospora sp. NPDC127111 | reverse complement strand
GACGGCCGCATCGTCGACGAGCTCCTCCACCCCACCGCCGACACCGTCCTGGACCGCATGCGCCGCTTCGACGCCAAGGGCCGCACCAGCTGACCCGCCGCCAGCCGACCGACCCTCCGCAGACCACAGGACACCCCATGTATCGCACCGCACTGCGCAACGTGCTGGCCCACAAGGGCCGACTGCTCATGACGGCCCTCGCCGTCATGCTCGGCACCGCCTTCGTGGCGGGCACCATGGTCTTCTCCGACACCTTCGGCAAGGCCATGCGGGACAGCAACTCCAAGAGCTACTCGGACGTTTCGGTCCAGGTCGTCGACCGGGCCGCCGGGTCCGGCGCCACGGCCCGCGAGAAGAGCGAGAAGAGCGCCGCCACCCTCACCGACGCCACCGTCCAGCAGCTGGCCGCCCTGCCGGGTGCCGCCGGCGCCCGCGGCGTGGTCAGCGGCTTCACCGGCGTCGCCGACAAGAACGGCAACCTGATCGGCAAGGCCTGGTCGGCCAAGGGCGCCAACTTCGCGCCCGGCGCGGACGGCAGGGACGCCCGTTACCCGATGGCCGAGGGCCAGGGCCCGAAGAACGCCAAGGAGATCGCGCTCGACCGCAAGACCGCCGACAAGGCCGGCTACCGGATCGGCGACACCGTCCGGGTCGCCTCCAACGGCCCGGTGGTCGAGGCGAAGCTCACCGGCGTCTTCACCACCGACGACCCGGTGGTCAACACCGGCGGCACGCTCACCCTGTTCGACCGCGCCACCGCCCAGCAGCTGCTGCTGGAGCCGGGCCGCTACAGCAGCATCGTGCTCACCGCCAAGCCCGGCACCAGCGAGGGCGACCTGCTCGCCCAGGCCGGGCCGAAGCTCCCGGCCGGCCAGCAGATCCACTCCGAGACCGGTCAGCAGCTCAAGGACGACGAACAGAAGATGATCGAGGAGGGCACGTCGAGCATGCGCACCATGCTGCTCGCGTTCGCCGGGATCTCGCTCTTCGTCGGCATCTTCATCATCGCCAACACCTTCACCATGCTGGTCGCCCAGCGCACCAAGGAGCTCGCCCTGCTGCGGGCGATCGGCGCCAGCCGCAAGCAGGTCACCCGGTCCGTCCTGATCGAGGCCCTGGTGATCGGCGCCCTCTCCGCCGCGGCCGGCCTGGTGGCCGGCATCGGGATCGGCGCCGGGCTGCAGTCCCTGGTCGCCGAACTGGACAGCGGGATGCCCACCGGCTCGCTGGTGATCAAGCCGCTCACCGTGGTGGTCACCCTGGTGGTCGGCATCGTGGTGACGGTGCTCTCCGCCCTGCTGCCCGCCGTGCGCGCCTCGCGGATCGCCCCGGTGGCCGCGATGAGCAGCGGCGACCAGCCGAGCTCCCAGAAGAGCCTGGTCGTCCGGAACACCATCGGCTCGGTGCTCACCGCCGGCGGCGGCGCGCTGATCGCCTACGGCGCCTCGACCGGCAACAGCGACGGCCGGATCCCGGTCGCCCTCGGCGCCCTGCTGGCCCTGGTCGGCGTCTTCGTCCTGCTGCCGCTGCTCTCCCGCCCGGTGATCGCCCTGGTCGGCCCGGCCCTCGGGAAGCTGTTCGGCACGCCCGGCAAGCTCGCCCGGCAGAACGCCGTCCGCAACCCGCGCCGCACCGCCGCCACCGCGGCCGCGCTCACCATCGGCCTGACCCTGGTCACCGGCCTGACGGTGCTCGGCGCCTCGATCGGCGGGGCGATCGACAAGGCCGTCACCAGCTCGATGCGGGCCGACTACGTGATCGGGGCGGCGAACGACATGGGCCTCTCCGACAAGGTCCCCGCCGAGATCGCCAAGACCCCCGGGGTCACCGCCTCCTCGCCGATGACCACGGTCTACTGGGAGCTGAACGGCAGCACCCGGGCGATCACCGGCCTGAACCAGGACACCTTCGACAAGCTCGTCTCGATCGAGCTGACCAGCGGCTCCGCCGCCGCCCTCGGCCAGGGCCAGATCCTGGTCGACGAGGACGTGGCCAAGAAGAACGGCGTCTCCGCCGGCTCGGCCGTGACGGTCACCTACCCCGACGAGTCGACCGGCAAGGTCACCGTCGGCGGGGTCTACAAGGCGGGCGGGATGCTCGGTCCGGTCATCCTGGCCAACAGCGAGATCACCAAGCACGAGCCCCAGCCGTACGTCAGCGCCGTCCTGGTCAAGGGTGCCGACGGCGCCACCGACAAGCTGAAGCAGGGGCTCAAGGACGCCACCGGCGCCAACCCGGTGATCGAGGTCAAGTCCAAGCAGGAGGTCCGGGACGACTTCAGCCAGATCATCAGCTTCGCGCTGAACATGATGTACGGCCTGCTGGCGATGTCCGTGATCGTCGCGATCCTCGGTGTGATCAACACGCTGGCCATGTCGGTCTTCGAGCGCAAGCGCGAGATCGGGATGCTGCGGGCGATCGGCCTGGAGCGCGGCGGCATCAAGCGGATGGTCCGGCTGGAGTCCGTGGTGATCTCGGTCTTCGGCGCCGGCATCGGCGTCCTGCTCGGCTGCTTCCTGGCCTGGGCGATCAACGGCACGCTGAAGTCCAGCATGCAGGGCCTGACCACGGTGCTCCCGTTCGGGCAGCTGGCGCTCTTCCTGGCGCTGGCCGGCGTGGTCGGCCTGGTGGCCGCCTTCTGGCCCGCCCGCCGGGCGTCCAAGCTGGACATCCTGGCGAGCATCAAGACCGACTGACCCCGCGTCACCGGCCACCCCGGCCCCGGGCCCCGCGCCCGGGGCCTTCGCCGTGGACGCGACGGTCCCGGCCGTTCCGGGGCCCGGAACGGCCGCCGGAACGCACCCTGTGAACGCACCCCCGGAAAGCACCCCCGGGGAACGACGGGAAGGCCCCCGCCGGAGGGTTCGGCAGGGGCCTTCTCGTACTGCTGTACTCCGCCCGGTCGCACGGCCGGCTGAGCACCACGGAGGTCGTGGTCCGGCGACACTGCCGGGCGGAGGGCCTCCGACTCATATCCCGGTGCTCCCACACCGGGATCACAGTCGCTTACTTGCTGCTGGCGAGTTCCTTCTCGACGGCCGGCTTGGCGGCCTCGACCGGCTTCGGCGCGGGCGCCGCGGCCTCCTGGAACGCCTCGAACGGCTTCTCCATCTGGGCCAGACCCACGGTCTCGCGCTTCAGGAACATCGCCAGCGTCCAGTCGGTGAAGACGCGGATCTTGCGGTTCATGGTCGGGACCATGGCGCCGTGGTAGCCGCGGTGGAACCACCAGGCGAGGCGGCCCTTCAGCTTGACCTTGCCGAAGAGGATCGCGACACCCTTGTGCAGGCCCAGACCGGCGACCGCACCGAGGTTCTTGTGCTTGTACTCCTTCTGCGGGAAGCCCCGCATGCCGGAGATCACGTTGTCACCGAGGACGACGGCCTGACGGCAGGCGTGCTGCGCGTTCGGCGGGCACCAGGCACCCTCGCCGGCGGCGAGGTCCGGCACCTGGGCGTTGTCGCCGGCGGCCCAGACGTAGTCGAAGCCCTGGACCTGCAGGGTCGGGGCGGTGTCGACGTGGCCGCGCGGGCCGAGCGGCAGGCCGAAGTTGGCCAGCACCGGGTTCGGCTTCACGCCGGCCGTCCACACGATGGTGGAGGCGTCGACCTCGACGCCGTTCTTCAGCACGACGTGCTGGTCGACGCAGGAGTCCATGGAGGTCTCGATGAAGACCTCGATGTTGCGCTCCTCGAGCTTCTCCTTGGTCCACAGACCGAGGTCCGGGCCCACCTCGGGGAGGATGCGGTTGGCCGCCTCCACCATGATGAAGCGCATGTCGTCGCGGCTGACGGTCTTGTAGATCTTGGCGGCGTCGCGCGCCATGTCCTCGATCTCGGCGATCGTCTCGACACCGGCGAAGCCACCGCCGATGACGACGAAGGTCAGGGCCTTGCGGCGGACCGCCTCGTCCGTGGTGGACTCGGCCTTGTCCAGCTGCGCCATGACGTGGTTGCGGAGGCTGATGGCCTCCTCGACCGTCTTCATGCCGATGCCGTGCTCCGCCAGACCCGGGATCGGGAAGGTGCGGGAGACCGAGCCGGTCGCGACGACCAGGTACTCGAAGGGCAGCTCGTACGAGTCGCCCGCCGCGGGCTGGATGGTGGCGACCTTGCGGGCGTGGTCCACACCGGTGACCGCACCGGTGAGCACCTCCGCCTTCTTGAGGGCGCTGCGCAGCGGCGCGACGAGGTTGCGGGGCGCGACGTTGCCGCCGGCCGCCTCGGGAAGGAAGGGCAGGTACGTCATGTACGACCGCGGGTCGACGACCGTGACGGTCGCTTCGCCGTAACGCATCTTCTTGAGGATGCGCATCGCGGCATACAGGCCGACGTAACCACCGCCGACAATGAGGATGCGAGGACGCTCCGTGGTGCTCATATCCGAAAGTATCCAGCACCGTCCGGAGCAGCCTTCGTGAGCCCGGTCACAAGCTCATGGACACCCCGTGCTACACTTCGCGCCCCCTCCGGCCGGCCCGGAGGGTCGCCTCACGACCCCCGGGGCCCCTCCGTGAGGACGGGCGGTCGGACGGCCCATCTGAGCAGCAACGATCCGCATCAGGCCCGGGTTCCCGCGTGTGATTTCGATTTTCAGACCGCCACGCGAGCCCAGCCTGCGATCCAGCGGTCGCCGCGCGCACCAGACCTTCAGTCCCACATTTCGGACGTTGCGGGCACTCGGGCACGACGAATGGCGGCATCGCCATGTGAAGAAATTCACGAACTTTCTCGCCCGGCCCCGGGCGCGCCCCGGCCCCGGAGCCCGCAACGGGGCTCCGGGGCCGGTGGGGTAAGGCCTGCGGGGCGTCAGGGGGCCGTACTCAGGAGGCCATGCTCCAGGCGATGCCGTCCAGGATGTCGTGCTCGCTGACGACCACCTCGGCGGCTCCGGTCCGGGTCATGATCTCCAGCAGCTCCAGCGCGCCGGCCGCGATCACGTCCACCCGGCCGGGGTGCATCGACGGGATGGCCGCCCGCTGCTCGTGCGTGGCGGCGAGCAGCTCGTCGGCGATCCGGGCCACCTGCTCGCGGCTGATCCGCGAGTGGTGGATCGCCGCCGAGTCGTACGCCGGCAGGTCCTGGACGATCGCCGAGACGGTCGTGACCGTCCCGGCCAGGCCCACCAGGGTGGCCGCCCCGGTCAGCGGGACGACCTCCTCGGCCTTGTCCAGCTCCGCCCGGACGTGCGCCCGGGCCTCGGCGATCTGCTCCGCCGACGGCAGCTCCGCGCCGCCGAAGTGCCGCTCGGTGAGCCGGACGCAGCCGATGTCCACCGAGCGGGCCGCCTGGACGTCCTCCGCGCCGAGCACGAACTCGGTGGAGCCGCCGCCGAGGTCGAAGACGAGGTACGGCGCCGGGAACTGACCGCCGGTGAGCTCCTTGGTGGCGCCGACGAAGGAGAGGTGGGCCTCCTCCTCGCCGCTGACCACCTGGGGCTCGACGCCCAGGGCGTCCCGCACGCCCTTGACGTACTCGTCGCTGTTCTCGGCATCCCGGGAGGCGCTGGTGGCGACGAAGCGGATCCGGTCCGGGCCGACGCCGAAGCCGGAGATGATCTCCGCGTACTCGCGGCAGGCCGCGAAGGTGCGCTCCAGCGCGTCCGGGTGCAGTCGGCCGGTCCTGTCCACGCCCTGGCCGAGCCGGTTGATGATCATCCGGCGGTCGAGGTCGGTGATCGCCCCGGTCTCCGGGTCGAGGTCGGCCACCAGCAGCCGGATCGAGTTGGTGCCGCAGTCGATCGCGGCCACCCTGCTGACGGTCATTCGCCGGCCTCCTCGGTGTTCCCGGCGGAGGCTGCCTCCTCCGCGGCCCGCTTCGCGGCGCGCTCGGCGGTCTTCTGCTCCTTGGCGGCGATCACCGCCGCGTGGTCCTGCTCCTTGGCGCGGTTCCGCGCGACCCGCTCGCCGGCGGCCTCGACCTCGGCGGCGGAGACGCACGGGCCCTTGGACCACCAGTCCTCCAGCATGCCGAGCGCCTCGTCGCCGAGCGGGTTGACGCCCTCGCCGGCCGCCAGCGAGTGGCCGACCAGCACGTGCAGGCACTTCACCCGGTCCGGCATGCCGCCGGCGCTCGGGAAGCCCTCCAGCACCTCGATGGCGTCCCGGCGGGCGATGTAGTCCTCGTGCGCCTTCTGGTAGGCGGCGGCCAGCTCCGGGTCCTCGGCGAGACGGGCGGTCTGCTCCTTCATCACGCCGTCCGCCTCCAGGGTGCCGATCAGCGAGGCGGCCTTGGGGCAGGTCAGGTAGTAGAGGGTCGGGAACGGCGTGCCGTCCGCGAGCCGGGGGGCCGTCTCGACGACGTCCGGGTTGCCGCAGGGGCAGCGGTGCGCCACGCCGCGCAGACCGCGCGGGACCCGGCCGAGCTGCGCGGCGATCGCCGCGACGTCGGAGTCGGAGACGGAGGGGTGGTTCTCAGTGGTCATGGGGGGAGCTGGCTCCAGCGGGGGCAGGGGCGGGTGGAGAGGGCGGGGCGAGGGCGGCGGTGTCGGCGGCGTCCACCGAGTCCCAGACGCTGGCGTACCAGGGCTTGGCGGCCTTCGCCGGAGCGGCGGCCACACCGTCGGACGGCGCGGGCGCGGGCACGGAGGACTTGGCGGCGCCCTGGCCGGCCGGGTCCACCGCGATGTACGGGGTCTCCCCCGGCATCGCGTAGTGCAGCCGGGCGCGGGCCTGCGCCTTGACGTACTCCGGGTCCTGCCAGCGGGCCTTCTCCCGGCGCAGCTGTTCGACCTGCTGCCGGGCGTGTTCGGCCTTCGCCCGCTGGGCGGAGATCTCGGAACGCTGCGAGATGAACTGCCGCGTCGGGTAGGCGAGGATCGCCACCAGCGAGCAGAGCACCAGGACGAGGACGGTCGCCCGGCTCGTGAAGCGAGGCCGGGCCGCCAAGCCCGGGATCCGCCATCCTGCCATCTCCCGTTTCCCCTCCTGGTCGCGCCGGTGCCCCGCCGTCCACCCTACGGGGTGAACCGGCGGGGCACCGGTGCGATCAGTGTGTGTCAGCCGCCGTACTCGGTCAGCCCTCGTGCTTGAAGCGCGGGAAGGCGCCGCGGCCGGCGTACTCGGCGGCGTCGTCGAGGATCTCCTCGATGCGCAGCAGCTGGTTGTACTTGGCGACGCGCTCGGAGCGGGCCGGGGCACCGGTCTTGATCTGGCCGCAGTTGGTGGCGACGGCCAGGTCGGCGATGGTGACGTCCTCGGTCTCGCCGGAGCGGTGCGACATCATGCAGCGGTAGCCGTTGCGCTGGGCCAGCTCGACGGCGTCCAGGGTCTCGGTCAGCGAGCCGATCTGGTTCACCTTGACCAGCAGCGCGTTGGCGGTGCCGGTCTCGATGCCCTTGGCCAGGCGGGCCGGGTTGGTGACGAACAGGTCGTCGCCGACCAGCTGGACCTTGTCGCCCAGCTTGACGGTCATGGCCTTCCAGCCGTCCCAGTCCGACTCGTCCAGCGGGTCCTCGATGGAGACCAGCGGGTACGCGGCGACCAGCTCGGCGTAGTACTCGATCAGCTCGGCGGCCGAGAGGGCCTTGCCCTCGAACTGGTAGGCGCCGTCCTTGTAGAACTCGGAGGCGGCGACGTCCAGGGCCAGCGCCACGTCGCGGCCGGGCACGTAGCCGGCCTTCTGGATGGCCTCGGTGATGAGGTCCAGGGCCTCGCGGTTGCTGTCCAGGTTCGGGGCGAAGCCGCCCTCGTCGCCGAGACCGGTGGAGAGGCCGCGCTCCTTCAGGACGCCCTTGAGGGTGTGGTAGACCTCGACGCCCCAGCGGACGGCCTCGGAGAAGGACTCCGCGCCGATCGGGGCGATCATGAACTCCTGGATGTCGACGTTGGAGTCCGCGTGCGAGCCGCCGTTGAGGATGTTCATCATCGGGACCGGCAGGACGTGCGCGTTCGGGCCGCCCAGGTAACGGAACAGCGGCAGGTCGCTGGCCTCGGAGGCGGCGTGCGCCACGGCGAGCGAGACGCCCAGGATGGCGTTGGCGCCGAGCGAGGACTTGTCCGGGGTGGCGTCCAGGTCGAGCATGGCCTGGTCGATCAGGCGCTGCTCGGTGGCGTCGTAGCCGACCAGCTCCGGGCCGATCTGCTCGATGACGGCCAGGACGGCCTTCTCCACGCCCTTGCCGAAGTAGCGGTTCTTGTCACCGTCGCGCAGCTCCAGCGCCTCGAAGGCGCCGGTGGAGGCACCCGAGGGGACGGCGGCACGGCCGGTGCTGCCGTCGTCGAGGCCGACCTCGACCTCGACCGTGGGGTTGCCACGCGAGTCGAGGATCTCACGGGCTACGACGACATCGATGGACGGCACGAGGCATCTCCTAGCGGAAGCAGGTTCGGCTGACGGTGGGTGCTGTCGGCCGGACGATTGCGGAGTCGTTACGACCAGAGCCTAACCGCACGGGCTCCCGGGGCCACGCTGACCTCGGCCCCGTCTCAGCGTGTGGCCGCTCTACCCACCGGTAGTTCACCTGGTTGCCCGGCGGAAGGCGACCAGACGGGGACGAAGGGGCCGAATCCGGCCCCCGTTCGCGGTGTCGGCGGGCTCCCGGCGGTCGGCGTCGGCACGCTCCGGCGGTGGCCGGCGTCGGTGGCCGGCGGCGGCACGCTCCGGCGGTGGCCGGCTGCGGTGGCCGGCTGCGCTGGTCGGCGGCGGTGGCCGGCTGTGGTGTGCGCCGGCCCGGTCCCGCCGGGCCGGCGGCGGATCAGCCGAGGTTGAGCACCTGGCCGGGCAGGATCAGGTTCGGGTCGGCGCCGACCGTGCCGCGGTTGCCGTCGTACAGCGTCTGCCAGCCGCCGGAGACGTCGTGGGCGGCGGCGATGCCGGCCAGCGTGTCCCCGGACCGGACGGTGTAGTCGTGGCCGGAGCGCTGCTGGGTGACGGGCGCGGCCGGGGCGCTCTGCGCGGCCGCCGGAGCCTCCTGACCCGTGGTCCGGCCCGCGGCCTGGCCCGCGGCGTGGCCGGCGTACTGCTGGTAGATGTCCTGGTGGCTGGTCCAGTACCAACCACCGTCGTTCTGGTACCAGTACACCTTCGCGTCGGCGTCCCAGCCGTCGTGGCCGGAGAACGCCGGGGCCTGGGTCTGCTGCTGGGCCTGCGGCTGCGCGTACTGCTGGGCGGCGGGCTTCTGCGCCTGCGGCCCGGCCGGCTGGGCGGGCTTCTGGACCGGCTTCGGCTGGGCGGGCTTCTGGACCGGCTGCTGCGCGGCGGGCTTGGCGTCCGCCGAGGTGTCGACCGCGGCCGGGGCGCCGCCCTTGCTCAGACCGGCCTTCTGGGAGCAGACCGGCCAGGCGCCCGGCCCCTGCGAGGCGAGGACCTTCTCGGCGACCGAGATCTGCTGCGCCTTGCTGGCCTGGTTGGCCTGGGGCGCGTACGACGTGCCGCCGTACGCCTTCCAGGTGCCGGAGGTGAACTGCAGACCGCCGTAGAAGCCGTTGCCCGTGTTGATGCTCCAGTTGCCGCCGCTCTCGCACTGGGCGACCGCGTCCCAGGTGGAGACCGGGGCGGCCGAGGCGCCGGTGGCGGTGAGGATCGGCATCGCGAGTCCGACGCCGGCCACACCGGCGACGGCGATGGCCTTCTCGGCCTGGGTACGACGACGGTGACGGCCAGTTCCAACGAACAGCATGAAGGTCCCTCTCCGCACGCCTGCGAGGTGAGCTGTCGGGTTCGGACCGGGAGGTGGCCCGGCCGCCGTGCGCGGAATCGCTTCCGCTCGGGCGGCTTCACCCCGAGCCGTGGGGAACGGCAACAAACCTGGTTCCCCCGCCCCTGCCCAGGGTTCTGGTCGGTTTCCCGTGACGCGGCGGGCAGGATTCGGCGTCCCGCGCACGAGGTCCGCAGCTGCGAACTCAACGGAGAGTAGACAGATCCTCTTACCAATCACAAGCTCATATCGCCGATATCACACAGAAATTACGGCGTGTGGTCGATCGCCCACCAACGGAGGCGGTATGTCCGCTTTGATGGTGGTTCAACCCCCGGAAAACGACGCACCGGCGACGTCTCGTCAGCGTGTCGGAGCCTCAGCCGGAGGTGTCGGCGGCGCCGGCGGACGGCTCCACGGCCTTCTTCTCCGGGCTGAATTCGACCGGAAGCTCACGAAGTCCACGCATGATCAGACCGCCGCGCCAGCGCAGATTGTCCGGGCTTTCGGCAAGCCGCAGATCCGGCAGCCGGGTGAGCAGGGTGGCCAGTGCCGCCCGCCCTTCGAGCCGGGCCAGCGGGGCGCCGATGCAGTAGTGGATGCCGTGCCCGAAACCCAGGTGCGGGTTGTCCGTCCGGGTCAGGTCTAGGCCGTTCTCGTCGGCGAACCGCGCGGGGTCCCGGTTCGCCGCGGCGAGCACCACCAGCACCGGGTCGCCGACCGGGATCTCCACCCCGCCGATGGTCAGCGGGCTGGTCGCGAAGCGCCAGGTGGCCAGCTCCACCGGCCCGTCGTAGCGCAGGAGTTCCTCGATCCCGGTTTCCAGCAGGCCGCTCTCGCCACGGGCGACCGACTCCTGCAGCAGCGCCCGCTGGCCCGGGTTGCGCAGCAGCGCGTACGTGCCGTTGCCGATCAGGTTCACGGTCGTCTCGAACCCCGCGAACAGCAGGATGAAGGCCATCGCCGCGGCCTCGTTCTCGGTCAGGTGCTCACCGTGGTCGCTGGCCCGGATCAGGCCGGAGATCAGGTCGTCGCCGAGGTCCGCCCGCTTGCGGTGGATCAGCTCGGCGAGGTACGCCCGCATCCGCTTCACCGCCCGGCCCACGCCGCCGCGTTGGCCGCTGCCGTGCCCCGGCTTCGTGTGCCGCAGCATCATCCCGGCCCAGTCGCGGAAGTCGTCCTGGTCCTCGGCCGGCACGCCCAGCATGTCGCAGATCGCGTAGATGGGGAGCGGGAAGGCGAACTCGTGGATCAGGTCGGCGCTGCCCCGGGCCGCGAAGCCGTCGATCAACCGGTCCGTGAGCTGCTGCACCCGCGGCTCGAACTCGGCCACCCGGCGCGGCGTGAACGCCTTCGACACCAGCCGGCGCAGCCGGGTGTGGTCCGGCGGGTCGATGTTCAGCAGGTGCGTCATCAGGTCGGCCTGGCGCTCGCCCGGGATGCCGACCCGGCCGGTGCGGTGCGCCTGCCCGCTGTGGTGCACCGGGTTCTTGGAGAGCCGGCTGTCGGCGAGCGCCTGCCGGGCGTCCGCGTACCGGGTGACCAGCCAGGCCTCGACCCCGCTCGGCAGGGTGGTGCGGTGCACCGGCTCGTGCTCGCGCAGCCAGGCGTACGCCGGGTACGGGTCGGCGGCGAACTCCCAGGTGAAGAGCGGCGGGCGGGCAGAATCGGGCTGAACTGGCATGTCTCGACGGTATCCGGTGCGGGGCGCGGCGGCGGGTCCCGGGCGCGGGGCCTGCGTGCGGGGCGGTGTACGGGGCCTGCGTGCGGTCCTGCGTACGGGTCCTGAGCGCGGTTCGGCGTGCGGGACCCGCGGTCGGGACCCGGCCGGTGTGGGCGGGGAGACGGGGCCCTTCCGGGGGTTGCCCGGTGCCGCAGGAGTGAGCCTGGTCACCTGCGGGGTATTCCCTGTTGCGGAGGGTCAGGACATGCCTACGATCCTCCGCAAAGCAGAACGTGGGCGCCGGTGCGGAGCCGCCCACAGGGAGGAGCGCACCATGCGGGTCACCGGGGCAGTCGTCGTCATCGCGGTACTCGACGGCGGGTCGGGCGCCGACCTGGCACGCCGCTTCACCGCCGCCGGCGCCGCCGGGGTGCTCGTCGCCGACCAGCGCGAGGGCATCGCCGAGGACCTCGCCACCGAGCTCGACCGGCCCGGCTGCCCCGTCGTCGGCGTCTGCGGCGACATCCGCCGCCCCAGCGACGTCGCCGCCCTGGTCGACACCGCCGAGAAGCACCTCGGCCCGATCGACCTGTTCTGCGTGGCCGGCTCCGACGGCGAGCGGATCATCTCCCTCGCCGACCTGCCCGACCACCTCGACCTGGAGCGGCTCGCCGAGCTGCTCGCGCTGGTCGGCGAGGCCATCGGCGAGGTCGTGGTCCCGCCGCAGCGCCGGCCGGTGGAGGACGTCGCTGCGGTCTGACCCGCCCCGCAGCGCTCGTCACCCCGCCGCGCTCACCGCCCCGGCTCCGGTCACTCCGGCCGGTCGGGCTCCAGCCCCTCGGAGGCGCGGACCGCGTCCCGGTAACCGCGCGCCGCCGCCCGCAGCGCCGCGTCCACGTCCACCCCCGCGTCGTGCGCCCGCTGCGCCACGGCGAGCAGCAGCGTGCCCGCCGACTCCGCGGTGAGCTCCGCCGGCAGCTCGTACGGCGCGTCCGGCACGCCCGCGACCCCGCCCCGGCGCACCCGCGACACCAGCTTCGCCGCGTACGCCAGCGACGGCAGCCCGGCCGGCACGCCGTCCAGCACCGACTCGCGCTCCGACTTCTCGGCCGCCTTCAGCGCCTCCCAGTTCGCCTCCACCTCGGCCGCGCCCGCGGCCTCGGCGTCCCCGAACACGTGCGGGTGGCGGTACATCAGCTTGTCCACGATGTCGCCGGCCACGTCGTCGATCGAGAAGGCGTCGGTGGGGTGCTCCTCGGCGATCCGGGAGTGGAAGAAGACCTGGAGCAGGACGTCGCCCAGCTCCTCGCGGAGCGTCTCGCGGTCCCCCTCCTCGATCGCCTCGACCAGCTCGAACGCCTCCTCGACGAGGTACTTCACCAGGCTGGCGTGGGTCTGCTCGGCGTCCCACGGGCAGCCGCCGGGCGAGCGCAGGCGGTCCATCACGGAGACCAGGTCCAGCAGGCGCGCACCCGGCAGGTCGTAGGAGCCCGGCAGCACCTCGATCTCGGGCACCTCGCCCGCGTGCTCCACGGCGAGGCGCGCCAACGCGTCGGTCAGCCCCGGGTCGCCGTCCGGGCTGCCCAGCCAGACCGTCGGGCCCGCCCCGGAGGCCTGCCCGGCGGGCTGCTCGGCGGACTGCTCGGCCGACCGCCCGGTCAGCAGGCGCGCCAGCGCCGGCGCCGAGCCGGGCGTCACGACCTCCACCTCGACCCCGGCCTGCCGCACCGCGGCCACCTGCGGGTTCGCGGCGTCCCCCGCGAGCACCCGCCCGGCCGACCGCAGCGCCTCCCACGCCGGCCACGCCAACAGCCCGGGGGCCACCCGGTGGGTAGTGGTGAGCAGGATCAGCTTCGCGCCGGGAAGATTCGTCACACCCCGAACCTACCCGCCCCCACCAGCCCCGTGCCTCCACGTTTCCCCCACCCGCCCCCGCACCGGCAGTCGGCCTCGCCGACCCCCCGCGGCACCCACCCCACACACCAGAAGTCGGCCGGTCCGACTCCCCCCGCGCCCCACGCGGCCGCCCCGGCCAACCAACCCCCGCACCAAAAGTCGACCCAGCCGACTTCCCACTCCGCCCCTCCCCCGGCCCCCGGCCCCCACGACAGCCAACACCCGCGCACCAAAAATCGACCGGGCCGACTCCCTACTCCACCCCCGCCCCCTACGCAGCCACCCCATGCACCAGAGGCCGACCCGACCGGACTTCCCACTCCCTCCCCCCACGCCCCACGCGGCCACCCCGGCCAACCAACCCACGCACGCCCAACCCCCACGACAACCCGCGCACCAGAAGTC
>NZ_JBHXTG010000129.1:0-14159 GCF_042677465.1 Kitasatospora sp. NPDC127111 | reverse complement strand
CGACCCGAAGCCGTACGTCTGGACAAAGACCGCAGACGAGATCCTCGAACGCCTCGCCGGATATCTGAAGCGAATTCCAGACTCAGGACACTAGGCTCGGAACGGCGCCGAACGGACTCCCGGCTCCCGGGTGACTCCGGCGCTCCCGGGTGAGAGGACGGCCCGATGCCCGTGCTTCCCTTCGTCGGCCGCGCCGACCTGCTGGCCGAACTGGCGGCGGCGGTCGCCGACGCGCGCGCCGGCCGGGGCGGGTTGACCGTGCTCACCGGCGCGGCCGGAGCGGGCAAGACCCGGGTGGCCGAGGAGGCCGTCCGCCGGGCCGACGGGTGCCGGGTGCTCTGGCTCTGGTGCCCGCCCCAGGCCGGCCGCCACGCGGGCCCCGGCGCGCTGCGCCCCTGGTCGCAGGCCGTCCGCGAACTCGGCGCCGCCGACACCGCCTGCAGCCGGCTGGTCCGGGCGTCGCCCGGGCTGCGCGCCCTGGTGTCCGGCACACCGGTTGGGAGCGGCCGGCCCTCCGCCGGGCGACCCGACGACGCCGCCCCGACCCCGCGCACCGGCGATCCGGAGGCGGCCCGGGAACGCCTCGGCGGCGACCTCGCCGAACTCCTCCGGACCGGCGCCGCACCCCGCCCGCTCCTGCTCGTCCTGGACGACGTCCACGAGGCCGACGCGTCCTCCCTCCACCTGCTGACCGAACTCGCCGCCGCCCTGCGCACCGCGCCCGCCCTGCTGCTGGCCACCGCCCGCGACGACGGCGCCGCCTGGCACGGGCGCACCGCCCTCCGTGCCGCGCTGCTCCGGGCCGGCCGGACCCTGGCGGTCGGCCCGCTCGGCGAACCCGACGTCCGGGCGCTGCTCGCCGCCGCGGCCGGTCGACCCACCGAGCCGGCGGCCGCCCGCGCCCTCCTGGACCGGACCGGCGGCGATGCCTTCTTCGTCACCGAGCTGCTGCGCCACGGCGTCACCGAAGTGCTGCGCGACGGTGCCGCCGACCGTTCCGGGCCGCTGCCCGCCACCGTTCGCGCGGCCGTCGCGGCCCGGCTGGACGGGCTGCCGGGGGAGTGCGCCCGGGTGCTCGGCGCGGCCGCCGTCCTCGGCACCCGCTTCGACCTGGACGTGCTCGCCGAACTCGCCGCGGTGCCACTGGACTCGATCCGCTCGGTGCTCGCCGCGGCGGCGGGCGAGGGCCTGCTGGCGCTCGTCGAACCGGGCGCGGGCGAGTTCCGGCACGAGCTGATGCGGGACGCCGTCCAGGAAGCGCTCGACCCGGCCGAACGCGCCGCGCTGCACGGCCGGGCGGGCGCGGTGCTGGCCACCCTCGCCGACCGCGGCCGCGACACCGGCCCGGCCGAGGCGGCCCGCCACCTGCTGCTCGCCGGCCCCGAACACGCCTCTGCCGCAGCGGAGTTCGCGGGACGAGCGGCGGACCGGGCGGCCGGCCTGCTGGCCTTCGAGGACGCCGCCCAGTGGTACGAACGCGCCCTGGCGGCGCTCGCCACGGCCGTGACCGCGGACGAAGGGGCCGGCGCCCGCCGCGACGATGCCGGCCGCGATGGCGTTGGCGGCGACGATGCCGGCCGCGATGGCGCCCGCCGCGTCGACGCCCGCCGCGCCGCCCTGCTGCTCGGCCTCGGCACCGCCCGCCTCGGTGCCGGCCGGCGGGGGGAGAGCCGCGAGGCCTTCCTCGCCGCCGCCGGCCCCGCCCGCCGCGCCGACCGGCCCGACCTGCTCGCGCGCGCCGCCCTCGGCCTCGGCTCCGGGCCGGTCGGCTTCGAGGTGGACCTCCTCGACCGTCCCCAGATCGACCTCCTCACCGAAGCCCGCACCCGCCTCCTCGCCCCGCCTCCGTCACCCCGCCCCGGATCCGCGCCCGCACCTGCCGGACCCGGGCTCGCGCCGGCTTCCTCTCCGGCGAGGCCCGAGGAGGCACGGGCGGGCGCGGGAGCAGTAGTGCCGCCCGGACCGCTCGCCCCGCCCGCCCCCGCCGCCCCGGCGCCCGCACCGCCCGGCGCCACCCCACCCCGCCACGCCGCCCTCCTCGCCGCCGTGACCGCCCGGCTCTCCGTGGCCGGAGCGCTGGTCGAGGCGGAGCAGGACCGCCTCGCGCTGGCCGAAGAGGCGGTCCGGACGGCCCGGGGGAGCGGGGACGGCGCCGTCCTCGCCTACGCGCTCTCCGCGCTGTGCGACGCGCGCTCCGGCCCCGCGTACTGCGGCGACCGCCGGGCCTGGGCCGGGGAGATCGTCGAACTCGCGCGAGCGCTGCCGGAGCCGGACCTGGAGCTGGAACTGCTCGGCCGCCGCCTGCGCCTGGTCGCCCTGCTGGAACGCTGCGAGGCGGCCGGGGCGGCGGCCGAGATCCAGGCGTACGAAGCCGTGTCCCGGGCGCTGCGGCGCCCGCTCTACTCCTGGTACGTGCCGCTCTGGCGGGGCATGCGCGCCCTGCTGGAAGGCCGGTACGCGGACTGCCGGGACGCCCTCGCGGAGACCACGGAGCTGGGCCTGCGGGCCGGGAGCGCCAACGCGGCCGTCCTGGCGGCCACCCAACGCTGGTGCCTCTGCGCCGAGTCGGGCGAACCGGACGAACTGAGGGAGCTGCTGGCCGGACCGCCCCCGCTGGACAGCCTGCCGGGTGTCTGGCCCCGGGTGACGCGGGCGCTGATCGCCGCCCAGCTCGGCGACCGGGCCGAGGCGCGCAGCCGACTCGCCGCCGTGGCGCCGCTGTTGGACACGGCACCGGTGGACAGCGAGTGGCTGCCGATGATGACCCAGGCCGCCGAGGCGCTCGCCCTCATCAGCGGCCCGTCCGTCGAGCCCTCCGCCGAGCCATCCCGCGAGTCCTCCGCCGAGCCCTCCACTGAGCCATCCCGCGAGTCCTCCACCGAGTCCTCCGCCGAGTCCTCCGGCGCGCCCCCCGGCCGCCCCTCCGTCATCCCGGTCGACGATCCCACCCTGCACCCCCTCGCCCGCCGGCTCTACGACGCCCTGCACCCCTACCGGGACCTGCTCTCGGTCGAGGGCATCGGGGCGGCCGTCCGCGGCCCGGTCCACCGGCATCTCGGGCTGCTCGCCGCGGTGCTGGGCGAACCCGACACCGCCCGCGCGCACTTCGCCCGCGCCGTCGCCACCGCCGAGGCGCTCGGCGCGCCCCGCCTCGCCGACCGGATCGCCCAGGAGGCCGGCACCACCCCGCCACCCGCCGACGAGAGCCGACTCTTCCTCCACCAGGGTGAGTTCTGGCAGCTCCGGTACGCGGGCGAGGAGGTCAGGATCGCCGACAGCAAGGGTCTGCACGACCTGGCGGCGCTGCTGTCCCGCCCCGGCACGCCCGTCCCCGCCCTCGACCTGGTCGCCGGACCGGCGCCCGCACCCCCGGCCGAACCGGTGCTGTCCGACCTCCACCGCCCCACCGACACCGGTGAGTTGATCGACGCCACCGCCCGTGCCGCCTACCGCCGGCGGCTGGCCGAACTGGACGAGGAGTCCGCCGAGGCCGACGCCGCAGGGGACGCCGAACGCTCGGCCCGGATCGCCGTCGAGCGGGACGCCCTGGTCGGCCAGCTCTCCGCCGCGTACGGCCTGGGCGGGCGGGTCCGCCGTACCGGCTCGGCCGCCGAACGGGCCCGGACCACGGTGACCGCCCGGATCCGCACCGCCGTCGACCGCATCGCCCGTGCTCACCCCGCCCTCGGCCGTCACCTCGCGAACGCCGTCCACACCGGCACACTCTGCGTGTACGAGCCGGAGCAACCCGTCCAGTGGCGGATCCGGTAGCGACCGCCTCACATCGTGCGGCCGCTCCTCACGCCTTCTCAACAGACTCAGCAGACACGGAGCCCCGAGGAGGACGTCATGCCCCGCATCTCCAAGGCCGAGGCCGCGCTCACGCTGGACGAGCCGGTCATCGAGGGCCGCTACACCGAGCTCGGCGGGTACACCGTCGGCTTCGAGACCCACAAGGCGGACCTGGACCCGGCCCCGCTGTTCGCCGGGCTGCCGCAGGACCGTTGCCAGAGCCCGCACTGGGGCGTCGTGGTGCGCGGCAAGGTGGTCTTCCGCTACGCCGACCACGACGAGGTCTACCGCGCGGGCGACGCCTACTACGGCGCGCCCGGCCACCTCCCCCTGATGTTCGCCGGGACGGAGCTGATCGAGTTCAGCCCGACCGAGGCGCTGGAACGCACGATGGCCGTCGTCGGCCGCAACCTGGACGCGGCCAAGGCCGGCACTGCCGACCCGGCCGGGGCCTGATCCGGGAGGGCCGCGCCATGGCCACCACCCTCACCACCACCGCACCCGGCGTCGGCACCACCGGGACCACCGGGACCACCGGCGCCACCGACAGCACCGAGCGCCTCGCCGGCCTGCTGGTCGCCTTCCTGGAGACCGGCACCCCGCCCGCCGGCCTGTTCCACCCCGACGTGTTCTGCGACCTCACCGTCCCGTACTGGCGGCTCCAGGCGCGCGGCGTCGACGGTTTGGTCGCGCTGCGGAAGAACGGTCACCCGCTTCCCGGCAGCGTCCCGCGCCACCGGCTGGACCGGACCGGCAGCGGCTTCGTGCTGGAGGTGGAGGAACGCTGGGAGCAGGACGGCGCCGGCTGGTACTGCCGGGAGCTGCTGCGGGCCGACGTCACGGACGGCGCGGTCGGCCGGCTCTCCGTCTACTGCACGGGCGACTGGGACGCCGAGCAGCAGCGCCGCCACGGCGAGGAGGTGACCCTGCTGGAGCCGTAGCGGGGCGCCGCCGCGACCGCGGTGGCGCCGCCGTGCCACCCGGCGCGCGGGCGGCCGGGAACAGCCGTCCGCGCACCCCCGCGCACCCCGCGCATTCCCGTCCAGCACGTGGCACAGGCCACAGCGAAAGCCTCTCCCTCGGTTCGCGCGGATCATGGCACAATGACGTCAGTAGTAGCAGTGACGTTCAGCGCACTCCGGGGTCGGTGAAAATCCGAACCGGCGGTTACAGTCCGCGACCCGTCCGCAGCCAGCGGCCGGTTGACCAGGTGAAATTCCTGGACCGACGGTTAAAGTCCGGATGGGAGGCGTGCGCGGCGGACGATGAGCAGTACCCGTGGTCCCCCGGTGGACCGCGGGAAGGCGTGTGCGGCGGGAGAGACAGCCCTCTCCCGGTGGGCCTGCGGCACCCCGGCGACGGGTCGTGCCACGGGGCCGGAAGCCCGTGCACTCCGTGCCCGTCCGTGTCCTCTCCCATGCCGCCCCGGAGTCCGCGCCCCAAGCGCGAGGAGAACCCGGGTGTTCACCGGCATCATCGAAGAGCTCGGCGAGGTCGTGTCGATCGAGGAGATCGGCGACTCCTCGCGAATCCGCCTGCGCGGCCCGGTGGTCTGTCAGGGCGCGCACCACGGCGACTCCATCGCGGTCAACGGCGTCTGCCTGACCGTGGTCGACACCCCCGAGCAACTGGCCGCCGGCACCGGCGAGTTCAGTGCCGACGTGATGGCCGAGACGCTGCACCGGTCCAGCCTGGGCGAGCTGAAGCCCGGCTCCCGGGTCAACCTGGAGCGCGCGATGGCGCTCGGCGCCCGGCTCGGCGGTCACCTGGTGCAGGGTCATGTCGACGCCACCGGAGCGCTGTTGAGCCGCGAGCCCGGTGAGCGGGACGCGGCCGGCGAGCTCCGCTGGGAGGTGCTGCGCTTCTCGCTGCCCGACAGCATCTCCCGCTACCTGGTGGAGAAGGGCTCGATCACCGTGGACGGCGTCAGCCTCACCGTGGTGGAGGCGGCCCGGGACAGCTTCACCGTGAGCCTGATCCCCGCCACCCTCGCGCTGACCACGCTCGGCGCCAAGAACGTCGGCGAGAGCGTCAACCTCGAGGTCGACGTCCTCGCCAAGTACGTGGAGCGCCTGCTCGAATCGCGCACCCTGCCCGCCACGCTCGCCCCGGCCGGCACCACCGAGACCACCCCCGCCGACACCACCACCCCCGCCGCCGACACCGCCGAGACGGCCGACACCGCCGGAGAACCGAAGTGAACTGGCTCAACGGCACCGTCCACCTGCTCGGCCAGGACGTCTACCGCTCCGACATGTTCGGCAACCTGCTCGGCCTGACCGCACTGGCCCTCGGCTGGCGCCGCTCCCGGCTCACCTGGCCGGTCCAACTGCTCTCCGGCGTCGTCCTGGTGGGCGCCTACTGGACCGCCCACCTCAGCGGCGGCGTCGGCAAGCAGATCGTGGTCATCCTCGCCGCCGTCTGGGGCTGGACCCAGTGGCAGCGCGGCAAGCGCGGCGACGGCGACGTCCAGGTCCGCTTCGCCAGCGGCCGCGAGCGCGCCGTGCTCATCGGCGGCACCGCCCTCGGCACCCTCGCGGTGGGCACGCTCTTCACCGTCTACCCGCAACTCTCCTGGGACGCCTGGCCGGACGCCTACATCTTCGTGGGCACGCTGGCCGCGATGGTCGCCCAGGCGCGCGGCTGGGTCGAGTTCTGGTTCGCCTGGGTCGCCGTCGACCTGGTCGGCGTCCCGCTCGCCTTCGACAACGGCCTGGTCTTCTCCGGCCTCACCTACAGCATCTACTTCGTCCTGGTGCTCCTCGGTCTGCGTGCCTGGTGGCGGCGCAGCCGTGCGACCAGCCCGGCGAAGGACACCGTCCTCCAGGGAGCCTCCGCATGAGCACCGACCGCGTCACCGAAGAAGACCTCGCGCTCGACCCGGTCGAGCGGGCCATCGCCGACATCGCGCTGGGCCGCGCCGTGATCGTGGTGGACGACGAGGACCGCGAGAACGAGGGCGACATCGTGTTCGCCGCCTCCGCGGCCACCCCCGAGCTGATGGCCTTCACCATCCGCTACACCTCCGGCGTGATCTGCGTGCCGATGACCGGCGAGGAGCTGGACCGGCTCAAGCTGCCCCCGATGACCCAGGTCAACGAGGACCGCAAGGGCACCGCCTACACCGTCTCGGTCGACGCCCGCGAAGGGGTCGACACCGGCATCTCGGCCGCCGACCGCGCCCGCACCGTCCGGCTGCTCTCCTCGGCCGGCACCGAGCCCGGCGACCTGACCCGCCCCGGGCACATCTTCCCGCTGCGCGCCGTCGAGGGCGGCGTGCTGGTCCGCCCCGGCCACACCGAGGCCGCCGTCGACCTGGCCCGCCTCGCCGGGCTGCCGCCGGCCGGCGCCATCGGCGAGGTGGTCAACGACGACGGCACCATGGCCCGGCTGCCCGAGCTGGTCGCCTTCGCCCGCGAGCACGGCCTGGCGATCATCTCGATCGAGGACCTGATCGCCTACCGCCGCCGCACCGAGCTGCACGTGGACCGGGCGGCCATCACGGCACTGCCCACCAAGTACGGGGAGTTCACCGCGGTCGGCTACAAGGGCAGCATCGACGGGGTCGAGCACCTGGCCCTGGTCGCGGGCGGCCTGGGCGCCGACGGCCGGCTGCCGGACGGCGAGGACGTGCTGGTCCGGGTCCACTCCGAGTGCCTGACCGGCGACGTGTTCGGCTCGCTGCGCTGTGACTGCGGCCCGCAGTTGGAGGCCTCGCTGCGCCGGGTCGCCGAGGCCGGCCGCGGCGTCGTGCTCTACCTGCGCGGCCACGAGGGCCGGGGCATCGGCCTGGCCCACAAGCTGCGCGCCTACGAGCTGCAGGAGCAGGGCCGCGACACCGTCGACGCCAACCTGGACCTCGGCCTGCCCGCCGACGCCCGCGACTACAGCATCGGCGCGCAGATGCTCGGCGACCTCGGGGTGCGCTCGCTCACCCTGCTCACCAACAACCCGGAGAAGCTCGCCGCCCTCACCGAGCACGGCCTCAAGGTCAAGGGCCGCGAGCCGGTCGAGACCCCGGCCGGCGAGCACAACCTGCGCTACCTGCGGACCAAGCGCGACCGGATGGGCCACGACCTCCCCGGCCT
The DNA here is from genome assembly GCF_042677465.1 of Kitasatospora sp. NPDC127111. NCBI lineage: Bacteria > Bacillati > Actinomycetota > Actinomycetes > Kitasatosporales > Streptomycetaceae > Kitasatospora > Kitasatospora sp. NPDC127111. Next base: position 6,279 of record NZ_JBHXTG010000129.1, on the reverse strand, counting down.
CGGCTCCTGAACCACCCCCGCACCACCCGTTCTTCCCGCACCACCCACCACCGAACGACCACCCGCGCAACGCGAAAGAGGACCAGCACATGAGCGGCCACGGCGCCCCCGAGCTGACCATCGACAACGCCTCCGACCTCAAGGTCGCCGTGATCGCCGCCCAGTGGCACGACCAGGTGATGAACGGCCTCCTGGACGGCGCCCACCGCGCGCTCAAGGAGCTCGGCATCGACGGGCCGACGGTGCTGCGCGTCCCGGGCACCTTCGAGCTGCCGGTCGCCGCCAAGCGGCTCGCCGAGCGCGGCTACGACGCGGTGATCGCCCTCGGCGTGGTCATCCGCGGCGGCACCCCGCACTTCGACTACGTCTGCCAGGCCGCCACGGCCGGCCTCACCCAGGTCAGCGTGGACACCGGCGTCCCGGTCGGCTTCGGCGTGCTGACCTGCGACAACGAGCAGCAGGCCCTGGACCGCGCGGGCCTGCCGGGCTCCGCCGAGGACAAGGGCCACGAGGCGGTCACCGCGGCGGTCGCCACCGCGGCCGCCCTGCGCGCCCTCTGACCCGACCGCCCCCGGCCCCCGGCCGAACCCGCGCACGGCCCTTCCGGACCGTGGATGTCCACCGGACTGTCCACGGTCCGGAACCGTTTACCGCCTGTGAGCCCGCACGCCGTAAGGTGACTCCATCATGGCTTCGAAGACATTCGAGGAGCTCTTCACCGAGCTCCAGCAGAAGGCCGCCACCGGCGACCCCTCGTCCTCCCGTACCGCGCAGCTCGTCCAGCAGGGCGTCCATGCGATCGGCAAGAAGGTCGTCGAGGAGGCCGCCGAGGTCTGGATGGCCGCCGAGTTCCAGTCGGACGAGCAGACCGCCGAGGAGATCTCCCAGCTCCTCTACCACCTTCAGGTGATGATGGTCGCCCGCGGGCTGACGCTCGACGACGTCTACAAGTACCTCTGACCGGCCCGAAAACCCCCACCCACCCCGAACAGGTAAAGGAACTGACCTCCATGCTGCGCATCGCCGTCCCCAACAAGGGTTCGCTCTCGGGTCCCGCGGCGGAGATGCTCCATGAGGCCGGTTACCGCCAGCGCAAGGACCCCAAGGAGCTCGTCCTCGTCGACCCGGACAACCAGGTCGAGTTCTTCTTCCTGCGCCCGCGCGACATCGCGGTGTACGTCGGCTCCGGCCGCCTGGACATCGGCATCACCGGCCGCGACCTGCTGCTGGACTCGCACTCCAACGCCGAGGAGGTGCTGGCGCTCGGCTTCGGCGGCTCCACCTTCCGCTTCGCCCGCCCGGAGGGCGTGGACGTCAAGGACGTGCAGGGCCTGGAGGGGCTGCGGATCGCCACCTCCTACACCGGCCTGGTCGAGCAGCACCTCGCCGACCACGGGGTGAAGGCGACCGTGACCAAGCTGGACGGCGCGGTGGAGACCGCGGTGCAGCTGGGCGTCGCCGACGTGATCGCCGACGTGGTGGAGACCGGCACCAGCCTGCGCAACGCTGGCCTGGAGGTGTTCGGCGAGCCGATCCTGGTCTCCGACGCCGTGGTGATCCGCCCCAAGGGCGCGGGCGAGGACCCGGCCGTGGACCAGTTCCTGCGCCGCCTGCAGGGCGTGCTGGTGGCCCGGCGCTACGTGCTGATGGACTACGACATCCGCGCCGAGCACGTCAGCGCCGCCGTCGCGCTGACCCCGGGCCTGGAGTCGCCGACCGTCTCGCCGCTGCACACCGAGGGCTGGGTCGCGGTCCGCTCGATGGTGCTCCGCAAGGAGGCCCAGCGGATCATGGACGACCTGTGGGGCATCGGCGCCCGGGCGATCCTGGTGACCAACATCCACGCCTGCCGCCTCTGACGCCGGAGGCCGTGACCGGTGCGAGGTAAGCACCGGGACAATGGGGCGGGGCGCCCACCCGCGGCCCCCCCCATCCCCAGAACGACCCCCCCAGACCCCACCAGTCCACCCCCCCCCAGTTACCCCGCCCCCGGGCGCCCCGCCCCCCCCCCGCCCGGCAGCTGCCGGTCTGCGCGCTGCTGGTCGTGCTGTTCGCCGTGATCGCGCTCGCGCTGCCGGCGAACTGGCAGCTCAACGACCGGATCATGATGGTGCTGAGCGGGTTGTTCTTCGCCGCCGCGGGCCTGATGCTGGCCCGCCCCCGGGTGAGCGCCGACGCCGAGGGCGTCACCGTGGTGAACTTCGTCCGCCGCCGCCGGCTGGCCTGGGCCGAGATCGTCCGGGTCAACTTCCGCCAGGGCGACCCGTGGGCGACGCTCGACCTCGCCGACGGCACCTCGCTCGCCGCGGTCGGCATCCAGTCCGGCATGGGCAAGGCCCAGGCGATCGCGGACGCCCGCGCCCTGCGCGACCTGGTCGAGCAGCACGCCCGCTGACCGGCCCGTCACCGCCCGCCGACCGGCCCGTCACCGCCCGCCGACCGGCCGTCGAGCCGCCCGTCGACCGGCTCGCCAACGCCCGCTGACCGGCCCGTCGAACCGCTCGCCGACCGGCCCGTCAACGCGCGCCGACCGGCCGTCGAGCCGCCCGCCGGCCGGCCCGAACAATGATCCGACAGCCGAACGGGTATCGTCTAGGCTGGTAAAAGCAGGGCAAAGCACCCCTTGAGCTCTCCCGCGCCCTGCCGGAAACGACCTGAGGAGTGACTCCCCCCGTCCATGGACGATCCGTCCGGTAGTACCTGCGCCGCCCGACCTCCCGGCACCGGAAGGCAGGCGGCACTGTGATCACCGCCTGGCTGCTGCTGTTCGCGGCGTTCCTGCTCATCCTCGCCAACGGCCTGTTCGTGGCCGCCGAGTTCGCCTTCGTGACCGTCGAGCGCGGGGCCGTCCAGCGCGCCGCCCAGGCCGGCGACGCGCAGGCCGGCCGGGTCGCCAGGGCCCTGCGCCACCTCTCCTTCGAGCTCTCCGGCGCCCAGCTCGGCATCACCGTCACCTCGCTGGTGGTCGGCATGCTCGCCGAGCCGGCGCTCTCCGTCCTGCTGAAGCCGATGTTCACCGGCATCGGCCTGCCCGACGGCGCGGCCCACGGCGCGGCCGTGATCATCGGCATGCTGATGGCCACCGTGGTGCAGATGGTGATCGGCGAGCTGGTCCCGAAGAACTGGGCGATCTCCCGGCCGCTCCAGGTGGCCCGCTCGGTGGCCGCCCCGCACATGGCGTTCTCCTTCGTCTGCCGCCCGCTGATCAGCTTCCTGAACGGTTCGGCGGACCGCACCGTCCGCGCCTTCGGGATCGAGCCGCAGGAGGAGCTGGGCCACGCCCGCACCCCCGCCGAACTGGTCTCGCTCGCCCGGCACTCGGCCAAGGCCGGCGCGATAGACGAGGAGTCGGCCACCCTGTTCGTGCGCACCCTCGGCCTGAGCGAGCTGACCGCGGAGTCGGTGATGACCCCGCGGGTGGACGTCGTCGCCCTCCAGCGCGACGCCGGCGCCGCCGACGTGGTCAACCTCACCCGGGCCACCGGCCTCTCCCGCTTCCCCGTCTACGCGGGCGGCCTGGACGAGGTCACCGGCACCGTCACGCTCAAGGACGCCCTCGCCGTCCCGGCCGACCGGCGCGCCGCGGTCCGGGTCGGCGACCTCGCCGTGCCGCCGCTGCTGGTGCCCGAGACGCTCCCCGCCGAGCGGTTGCTCGACCAGCTGCGCCGGCTCCAGCCGATGGCGATCGTGGTGGACGAGTACGGCGGCACCGCCGGCGTGGTCACCGTCGAGGACATCGTCGAGGAGATCGTCGGCGAGGTGCAGGACGAGCACGACCCCGCCGACACCCCCGAGCTGGTCCCGCTGCCGCCGGTCGACGGACAGCCGGCCTGGGCCGCCGACGGCCGGGCCCGGATCGGCCAGTTGGAGGCGATCGGCCTGCACGCCCCGGACGGCCCGTACGAGACGCTGGCCGGCCTGGTCTCCGACCTGCTCGGCCGGCTGCCCGTCCCGGGCGAACAGGCCGAGCTGCCCGGCTGGCGGTTCACCGTCGAGGCCGTGGACCGCCACCGCACCAGCCGGGTGCGGGTGGAACGCACCGGCCCGCGGCACCGGTTCGGCGCGGACGAGGACGGCACCCGATGACCGCGCTCCAACTGGTCGCCGCCGTCCTGCTGCTGCTCGGCAACGCGTTCTTCGTCGGCGCGGAGTTCTCCGTCGTCTCGGTCCGGCGCAGCCAGATCGAGCCGCTCGCCGACGCGGGCAACCGGCGCGCCCGCACCGTGCTGCACGCGCTCTCCAACGTCTCCGCGATGCTGGCCGCCGCCCAGCTCGGGATCACCGTCTGCTCGCTGGGCCTCGGTGCCCTCGCCGAGCCGACCATCGCCGGCCTGGTGGAGGGGCCGTTCCACGCGATCGGCGTCCCGGACGGCCTGATGCACCCGCTGTCGTACGGGATCTCGCTGGCCGTGGTGGTCTTCCTGCACATGGTGATGGGCGAGATGGTGCCGAAGAACATGGCGATGGCCGGCCCGGAGAAGGCCGCGCTCTGGCTCGGCCCGCCGCTGGACCGGCTGGCCCGCTGGCTCACGCCGGTCATCCGCCTGCTGAACGCCTTCGCCAACGGTGTGCTGAGGCTGTTCCGGGTCGACGCCAAGGACGAGGTGGAGTCGGTCTTCACCACCGAGCAGCTGATGTACCTGCTGGCCGACTCGCGCGACGCCGGCCTGCTCGACGAGGAGCGCCAGGAGCGCCTGGAGGACGCCCTGGAGCTGGGCCGCCGCCCGGTCACCGACGTGCTGCTCAAGCCCGAGCAGCTGGTCACCGTGGATCCCGAGGTGACGGCCGCGCAGGTCGAGCAGCTGGCGCTGCGCACCGGCTTCTCGCGCTTCCCGGTCACCGACGGCGACCCGGCCGGCCACGGCTACCTGGGCTACGTCCACCTCAAGGACATCCTCGACGTGGACGACCCCTCGACGCCCGTCCCGGCCCGGCTGTGGCGCCCGATCACGGTGCTGCGCGGCACGCTCCCGCTGGACGACGCGCTGGGCGCGATGCGCAGGGCCGCCTGCCACCTGGCCGCCGTGCTCGACCAGGACGGGCGCACGCTCGGCGTGGTGATGATGGAGGACGTGCTCGAGGAGCTGGTGGGCGAGATGCACGACCCGGACCACCGCTCCGCCGCGTGACGGTTCCCGGAACCGCTCTGCTGAGGGCGAATCCGCTCTGAGCGTTCGGTGTTCCCCCGGCGGCCGTCCGCCGTGCAGGGTGGAGGGCATGAGGCTACTACTGCTGGGCGGAACGGAGTTCGTCGGTCGCGCCGTGACCGAAGCGGCGCTGGAGCGCGGATGGGAGGTGACGGTCTTCCACCGCGGGACGCACGCGGCGCCGGAGGGCGTGCGGGTCCTGCACGGGGACCGGCTGGCGGAGGGCGGCCTGGCGGCCCTCGCCGAGGGGGAGTGGGACGCCGTCGTGGACACCTGGTCCGGGTCCCCGGCGGTGGTGCGCGACAGCGCCCGTCTGCTGGCCGGCCGGGTCGGGCGGTACGGGTACGTGTCCAGCCGTTCGGTGTACGCGTTCCCGGCGCCCGCCGGGGCGAACGAGGAGGGGCCGCTGGTCGAGGGATCGATGGACGCCACCGACGTGCCGTACGCGGAGTCCAAGCGCGGCGGCGAGCTGGCCGCGCTGGACGCCTTCGGCGACCGGGCCCTGCTGCTCCGGGCCGGGTTGATCGTCGGACCGTACGAGAACATCGGCCGGCTGCCCTGGTGGCTCGGCCGGATCGCCCGCGGCGGCCCGGTGCTCGCCCCGGGCCCGCGTGACCTCCCCCTGCAGTTCATCGACGTCCGCGACCTGGCCGCCTGGACGCTGGACGCCCTCGCAGCGGGGCTCGGCGGCGCGTACGACGTGGTGAGCGTGCCCGGGCACACCACGATGGGCGGGCTGCTGGAGGCGTGCGTCCGGGTCACCGGCTCGGACGCCGAGCTGCGCTGGACGGAGCCGGAGGCGATCGCCGCCGCGGGCATCGAACCGTGGGGCGACCTGCCGTTCTGGATCCCGCCGGGCGAGCTCTACGACGCCATGCACGGCTCGGACGTCTCCAAGGCGCTGGACGCCGGGCTGCGATGCCGGCCGGCGGCGGAGACGGTCGCCGACACCTGGGCCTGGCTGCGGTCCATCGGGGGCAGGGCCCCGCAGCGGCCGGACCGGCCGGTGGTCGGCCTGGATCCGGAGCGGGAGGCGAAGGTCCTGGGCGGCTGAGCACACCGCCGCCCGGGCGTCCGGCGGCTCCGTGAACCCTCACGTCGCAGTTGCCGAGCGCCTGGGCCCCTCCGCATC